>JAIWOA010000130.1 GCA_020217115.1 Calditerrivibrio sp.
TACATTTTTTGAGGTACACATAGTGTCAAATGTAACTCCACTTTGCCCAATAAACCAGCTCAAACCGTTAATATTTTCATGACTCCCTATTAAATCTGTGAGATTTTTTGCATTAAAATTGCTCAAATCACCTGTAAATGATGAAAAATTAGATCCAGGTAATTGATCTGAATCAAAACTTGTATTTATATCACTTAACACTATGATAAAAGGCTTACTACATGGCGGGAAATAATTAAAAGGCTTTATCCAGCTTATATTATAAGGTAGCTGCAAACTACTATCTGTGCCTGTAGTTGTTATATTGTAAATAGATGTTGCAGTTCCTTTGTCAGCAAAATATCTCAAACCTTCATAAAACATCTCAGCAATGGGGTTCCCCCATGATTTAAACTCACCCTCATTCATGGCTCTATTAGTAACCCATCCATCTTCATAGGAGTTATCTGAATATTTAAAGCCAACTATCTTTATCTTATTGAGGGTGTCAATGATACCTTTTACTTCTGTCTTAAACTGACCTGTATTAAGATCAACTTCATCGGCTATGGAACCTAAATTTTTTCTTACAATACCACCTGACATATTTTTATCGTAACTTCCTGTAATTAATCCAAAAAATATATCACTCTTCTTTACACATTTACCGTTGTTGGTACAATCGGAATCTGAAGAACAAGATTGAAAATTTTTAGAACATACTAAAACGTCATTACCCTCTCCATAGGTTTGCAATACACCCACAGGCTTATAACTCCCTCCTGGATACTGCTTACAATTTTCTTCCAGCATACCAGATTTACATACCTCTACATTTAAAGTAAGATCTGTAGGTGTCCCCAAGCTATTATCACATACAGGTCTCTCTTTGGAAGCCCAATCCCATATTCTGTTTGTTTTATTTTGTAATATTCTCAAAGATCTAGTAGCTCCATCAGAAAGAGATGTAACACACATAAGATGACGTTTACCAGAGTCAGGATCTGAATATGGCGTAAGCTTATCAACATCACCACCTGTTAACTCTTTACCCCAGCTATGGGCATCTTGAGGGATATATGTACCTTCCAGAACTGTAGATGTAGTTGTATCTGTAGATCTATAGCCACCATAGAGAACTTTTCTTATTACATCCATCCTTGACATTGTCATCCAGTTTAGAAGATTTCCACTCCAGGCATCACCTCTACAGTATTTATCATCGGTTTTATAGAACGGATAAAACTTACTTCCATCATGTTTGTAGCATTTATATGGATCAAAATAGCCATAGTAATCAAAACTATGTTTATATCCTACATCAATTTTATCGTCACCGTCAAGATCCATGGCATCGTTGTAAGCTTCATAGAAAAGTTTATGATCCTTACCAACGACAAATAGAACTAACGGAGGAGTATTACCGGGCAAAAATGGTGGTACCGCACAATATGAAGGATTTGTAACAGGCTGAGGTTTAGCAGCAAAAAGACTTATAGCCATTAAAAAAAATAATAGACATAATATAACTCGTTTCATCAATCATACCTCCATTTTGTACCATAATAATATATTAACACATATTTGTGAAAAAATCGTGAAAAATTTTAATTTTATTGCTACAATATTTTTACAATAAAACAATTCAGGTAAAATAAATAGATTAATTATCAGATTGTTACTTATTTATGCTTGACATGATATTAAAATAAAGTTATAAAATTGGCATGAAAAAGCTTTTAGTGTTGCTTACTGCTATTACTTTTGCAGGTTGTGCAAATTTAACTAAGACTGTAAATAATCCCCCTAACAATATCTCTAACGAAAGTGTTAAGTATACAAACAAAATAGATTATACACTTAAGATACATGAAATTGAACAACCTTCTTTTGTCTATGATAAAAAACTTAAAAATGACATACCTCTATTGTCTGTTCAAGATAATACTCCTGTTATAACTAAAAAATCAGCAGCTCCAGTAACTACCCTCCCTACCGAAAAAATAAAAAACATCTACGAACCAACTTTTGATACATCCATTATATTTAAAGAAAAAAAACTTAAGTTAAACTATACTATCGATGATGAAGCTTCAAGCAGGTATAACGTTCCCATATCAATGAATTCAAGGGTAACAAAATATATAGAAAGATTTACTACAACTTCAAAAAATACTATGCAAAAGTGGATAAACAACTCCTATAAGTTTTTATTCTTTGTAAAAGATGTGTTTAATAGCTATGGACTACCCACCGATTTAGCATACCTTCCCCTTGCAGAAAGTGGCTTTGAGCAAACTGTCAGATCAAGGGCTGGAGCAGTAGGTATGTGGCAATTTATGGAATTTACAGGTAAGCTTTACGGACTAAAGGTCAACTATTGGGTTGATGAGAGAAAAGATTTTGAAAAATCTACCTATGCAGCAGCTCAGCACCTTAAAGATCTATATGAAAAATTTGGTGACTGGAGTTTAGCTTTAGCAGCTTACAATGCTGGAGCTGGTAGAATTCAAAGAGCAATAGACAAATTTAATACCGAAGATTACTTTGAGCTTTCAGAATACAAGCATTTAGCAGAAGAAACAAAAGATTATGTCCCAAAATATACAGCTTTGATGATGATACACAAAAATCTCTTACAGTATGGTTTTGAATATCCTGATATCGAACCTATCGTATATGAAAAGGTTCAATTGGATTTTCCAGTCAATCTTTACATCTTAAGTAAAATCGTGGGTATTGATCTTAATTCTATAATAGATTTAAATCCAGCTCTTAGAAGATGGATAACGCCACCAAATGATAAATTTGATCTGAAAATCCCGGTAGGCTATAGAGAAAAAGTAGAATTGGCATTGAAGGAATATTCACCTGAAGAGCTTTTACAGGTAAGAATATATACCCCCTCAAAAAGGGAGAAGATCAGCGATATAGCAAAGAAACATAAAGTTAACCAAAACCATATTATTGCAATAAATGGTTTTAGAAAAACTGTTGTTCCTGCAGGATTTCCTGTTATAATTCCGTCAAAGGATAATAAAATTGTAATCTCTCCAAAACGTTTGGAAGATGTTACAAAGAATGTTAGAGATATTGAAGAAAAAACTCGTTATGGAAAGTATAAAGTCAAAAAAGGTGACACATTATTCTCAATAGCAAAAAGAAATAAAACAACAGTAGATGAGATAAAAAGAATTAACAATATAAGTAAGTTGAAACCAGATATGGTTATCTCATTACCAGGCACAGCAACATCAAACAAAACTGCCAAAAAATCAGATGGGAAAAAATATATCTCCTATGTAGTAAAAAAGGGGGACACAGTTTATAAGCTTGCTGACAGATATGACACCCCAGCAAACCAGATAATCAAGATAAATAAAATTAAAATATTAAAACCAGGTCAAACAATAAAAATCCCAAGATCTTAAAAAATGAAATTTTTTATATGCACTAAAGATTGTATAGAGGCATGCCATTTAAAAATTGATGATTCCTTACAATTTTATACGGAAAAAAGATTTGCCAAATACCCATTTGTATGTGGAAAGCTAAGAAATTTCCTAAAAAAAGAGATTTTTTCAAATGAAGCTTCTTTTTATTCAGAACATAGCAAAAAATTTACCACATCATTTACCGAAATAACCAGCAGAGTTTCAAAAAAATTACAATCCTTAAAAGATAAAAAAATACTTTATTTAAGGGGTTCTGGAAGTATAGGATATATGAATTATGCATGGGATATCCTGATGTCACATTTACCAAATGTATATTTTATAGATGGTTCTATATGTCTTAGTACTGGAGAAGATGCACATCTTGAAGATTTTGGAGTTGTTACTAATCCTCCAATCTCCAATCTTGAATCTGTAGACAATATCATTCTATTTGGTAGGGATGCCTGGAATGTAGCGCCACATCTTTATTCATATCTGAAATCTTTAAAGAAAAAAGGTAAAAATATAGTTTACATAGACCCAATCATATCAAATACTCAAAAAATCTCAACAGATTATATAAAAATAAAACCAGCTACTGACGCCCATTTAATAGTAGCTATTTTACAAAAATTGAAACTAATTAAAACTGAAAATAGTATTGAAAAACTCCTTAATATATCAGGCATATCTTATAATGACTTTGAAACATCTTTAAAATATATTTCCAATAACAATACGGGGATAATAACAGGTTTTGGTTTACAAAGATATTCAAATGGAAAAAATATCGTTCAATGGATAAATCGATTAGCCTACTTAACAGACAATATTGACAATTTGTATTACGACAGGGGATCTAAATATGGATTACCAAAACGGTTAATAAATAATCCAAGAATAAATATATCAGAGATATTGACAAAACTTGAAGATAACTTTTTTGATGCATCTGTAATAGTATCTTCAAATCCATTGGTTTCCTACCCATCTACAAAACGCCTAAAAGATGCATTTTCGAAACTCAATACTTTTATAGTGGTGGACACAAATATCACTGAAACAGTTAAATCAGCAACCGAATTTATAAAAGTGGGAGGGATGTTTGCCCAGGAAGATATATGCGGAAGCTATTTTTATGATGACAGAATGGCAATAAGGAGAAAAATAGTTAATACCCATTCAGACATTGATGCAGTAAAGGAGATTGCAAAAAACTTAAATATAGATTTAAGATTCGAGCTACCAGAACTTCCAGAAAAACAAAAATATGAACCAAGAAATTACAAAACTAAAAATCTTCAGCTAATGAAACCTTTATCAAGTGAAGGGTACAGACTAATAACAAAGTCTCATTATTCATATATAAATTCACAAGACTTTGGAAATTTTAAGGAAAATTACATTTACATATCCAAAAATGACGCTGAAAAACTTGATCTAAAGAATTTTGATAAGGTATTAATAAAAGGAAATGACTGTACTGCTGAAGCATCAGTAAAGATCAGTGATGAATGTGGAGAAGGCTACATATTTGCATACAAGTGTCAGAATCTATTGTCAGGTCAACCAAATCTTTTCACAAAATTTATCCCTACAGACTCACACACAGGTATTGCGCTATACGATACCTTTGTAACATTAGAAAAAATTATAAATTAAAAGTTTTATTTACTCATACCTGCAACAATCATTCATTTGAAGGTTTCAATACATATATAGTTTTCGGGTTGTGGAATATTTCTGAAACCCTTACAAGATCGTCCATAGACAAACCTTTTATCCCCTCTATGTATTTTGACAGATATCCCGCACCAAGACCCAGGTTTGTAAAAAAAGCATTGTACCACGATATTTTGCTATTTGTCTGAGCTTCTGATAATATTTTTCCAAGTATGTAATTTTTATTATACTTAATGTCATCTTCTGTAATGTAATTTTTGATATTTTTATTTATACCATCAATAGTTTCAATAGCATCTTTAACATTGGAATATTGCAAACCTATATATGCTACAAACCTCGAATTGCATATTCTTGAAGGGTAATAAGAACCCACTGAGTAAGCATACCCCTTTTCTTTCCTGAGAATATTAAAATATTTGGAGCTCATCCCACCACCCAAAATATCTGACAAAAGCTTTATTGCAAGGTAATCTCTACTCCCAGCAGATGGAGCTGTATATGCAATATAGAGCTTTGCCTGTTTTATCCTATCATAATCCTCTAAAACATATTTATCATCCTTTATTATAGATTTCTCACAATCTAAATTAAAATGGGATTTACCTGCTGGAATCTTTTCGAATATTTTTACAATCTCTTTTAAGATACTGTCATTATAATTTCCAGCAATAGATACTATAAAATCCTCACCCTTCATAATGTCAGAATAGTATCTTTTGATATCATCCAGAGTCAATGAAGAGACTGTTTCCTTAGTTCCCATAGTCTCCTGACTATACACAAAATCTCCATAGGTTGCCATATTGAAACCTTTAGCAGCAACACTATTTGCATTATCTTTGAGGTTTTTTATCCTATTTAATTGAATGTTTTTTTCTACATCAAAAACCTTTTGACTGAATTCTGGATTATTAAAAAATCTATCCAGATCTACCAGCATCCTATCTGCAAACTCAGAGATAATTGAAACACCAACCTCAGTATAATCGTATGAAGAAGAAGCACCAACACTACCACCTAAAAACTCAATATTTTTTAAGATATTATTGCTTTTAAGCCATACCGATGCAAAAAGATCTCCTATACCATAGTTCATGCTACTTTCCCTAAACATCCCACCTTTTATCATCACTGTAATGGAAAGAGTTTTTGTGTAATCTCTCTTTTCAGTTATCAAACTAACTCCATTTTTTAACATAACCAATTCTCCTGCAAAAATATTTCCAGCTAATATCAATAGAAAAAAAAATAGTTGAAAAAGTCTCATAAATACTCCACAAATCTTTTTAGGTTATATAGATATAAAAAAGCTGACTTAGTTCAGTATATAAACCCTTCGACCCTTTAAACATATCTTATCATTTACAATAAGGTTAATAGCTCTGGAATATATAATATGCTCTTTTTCCAAAATTCTATTTGAAAGTGTCTCCTCAGTATCTTCATCAAGTACTGGAACAACCTCCTGAAGTATAATTGCACCATGATCTACCTGTTCATCAACAAAATGTACTGTACAACCTGTGAATTTTACACCATAATCAAGTGCCTGCCTTTGGCTATTGAGACCTGGAAAACTTGGTAAAAGTGATGGATGTATATTTATTATTTTATGGGGAAAAGCATCTACAAAATCTTTTGTAATTATTCTCATATACCCTGCAAGACATACAAGATCAATACCTATTTCATTCAATATTGAGATGACATGGAGATCGTACTCTATTCTACTTCCAAAATCCTTTGGATTAACAAAAATAGCATTAAGCCCTACATTTTTTGCATAAATCAAACCTGGAGCATCGGGCTTATTACTTATCACAATCGATATTTCGGCATTTGTAATCACTCCAGACCTGATATTTTCATATATTTTTATAAAATTACTTCCCCTTCCACTAAGTAAAATTGCTATCTTTTTCAAAACTCTATCCCTTTAACTCTAATTTTCCCAAGATCGTTGATCTCACCAATTATTGAGGCATCAACCCCAGACTTTTTAAAATGTTCCGACAGATTTCTGGCATACTCTGGATTAGCTATAACAACAAAACCAACCCCCATATTAAAAACTCTAAACAATTCACGTATATCAACAAGATTTAAACCAAGAAGATAGTCGTAAATTTCCAATTTAAAGAATTTATCTGGATATATATCGGCTCCAAGACCATTTTTTATCACCCTTGGAAGATTTTCATAAAATCCACCCCCAGTTATGTGAATCATCCCTTTTATACCGCCAACGTTATCTATGGCAGATAAAACAGGTTTTACATATATTTTTGTAGGTTCGAGGAGAAGCTCCCCGAGGGTTTTGCCATCATTTATTCTTTCATTCAGATCCATTTTTAGATGTTCAAAAAATATCTTCCTTACAAGTGAGTAACCATTGCTATGGAAGCCACTTGAAGTTAGACCTATCAAAAGATCACCTTTTTGAATATTATTGCCATCAATGATCTTTTTTCTATCAACAATACCAACACTAAAACCTGCCAG
>JAIWOA010000131.1 GCA_020217115.1 Calditerrivibrio sp.
TGATTTTTATTATCTATAATATGTTGGAAGATATCGGCTTTCCCAGAATTTGTTATTATAAAATCGGCGTTACTGCTCTTTTTTCTGAGTTCTGCCATACACCCTGTAAGGGCAATTTTTTTATCTGGATACTTTTTCTTTATTTTTTTTAGATATTGTTCAGATTTCTTTTCTGCATTATCTGTTACTGCACAGGAATTTACTATTATTACATCTGCATCCTCTAAAGAATCAACATAAACAAAACCTTCACTTATCGCTTTTGTTTTGAGATTCTCTGTTTCCACAAGGTTTACTTTACATCCGAATGTTTGAAATGTAACTTTCATCTCATTATAATAAAACATTTTAACTCAAAAGTGAAGATTTTTATTTTATTTTAAAGATTTTATTGTTATTATAATTCATACAAACATATAGGGGAACTGCATGGAACTGTCAGAGCTTAAAAAATACTATTGGAGTGAATGGGAAAATGTAAAGAAAGAACAGTATAATAACAAAGAATTTATTTCATGGAGAGTCTTAAATAAGCTTTCTGTTTTAGCTGACAATGTTATTAAAGAAGTTATAGTGGGGCTATCATCTGGTTTTAATTTTGATAATATTGCAGTAATCTCCCTTGGTGGGTATGCTAGAATGGAGATGTGCCCATTTTCTGATATAGATATACTGATTTTTCATGTAGGGAAGTTAAATAAAAGAAGTGAAGATTTTATCAATAGTTTTAGCTCAAGCTTGTGGGACCTTGGTCTTGCCCCAGGCATTCAGATTAAAAGTTTGGATGAGCTTATGGAACCGTCAAATCTTGATGAGATAGTAAGAAATTCTCTCATTGACAATAGATTTTTAGATGGAAGTATATCTGTCTATAATATGTTTGAATCTATAGTTAAAAATTACATACTTAAGAGGGGGAAATACGCTTTTTTAGTGGCAAAAATAAATGATGTAAGAAAAAGGATGAAAAAATATAGGGATTCGATTTTTAAAATTGAGCCAAATATAAAGGATGGTATAGGTGGAACAAGGGACTACAATAGTGTTTATTGGATAAATAAAGTCTTGTATGGCAGTGAAAAACTCTCGACTTTGGTTCACGAAAAAATTATAAGCTTTGATGAATATGACAATTTTATTAGTAGTGTTGAGTTTATTTTTAAGGTAAGGGTTAGACTGCACTATTTTCATAACAGAAAAAATGATAACTTAAATATGGAGTCTCAGAAATATATTGCAGAGTCTCTTGGGTATTCAGATACATCGTATTCCCTCGGTGTTGAACTATTTTTAAGGGATTACTATAAGGCTGCCAGAATAATTTCAGATATTACTCATAAGGTATTTGACAACACTTTAACCAACTATATAGTTAGTAACAGTCTGAAAAAGATTTTGATTGAGGAGCTTGGATTTGGTCTTGTAAAATATGAAAATTTACTATCAGTAAAAAATACTAACTTGATTGCAGAAAACCCTTCCCTTATCATTACAATTTATGTAATAGCTGCAAAGAATGGTTTAAAAATTTCAAGTGGTACATCTCAGTTGATAAAGGATAATCTTTATCTCATAGATGAAAATTATCTTAAAAAGTATGGTAATGTCTTTGTGAAGGCTATTTCTGATTTTCCAAATAGTTTTAAAGTGATAAGCAATATGCTTAAAGATGGGGTTTTGTTGAGATTTATTCCTGAATTTAGCGATATTTATTGTAAAGCACAGTTTAATACATACCACCATTATACAGTTGACGAGCATACTTTGATTGCTCTTAAATATATTGACGAACTGGCAACCATATTCACTACCAGATATGCAAATTATCAGAAGGTTTTTGGTGAAATTGAGAGAAAAGATCTTTTAGCTCTTGCTGTGTTGCTACATGATATTGGTAAAGGGCAGGGTAAAAATCATTCAGAGGTTGGGGCAAAAATGTCCAGAATAATTGGTAATAGATTAGGAATGAAGCTTGACGACATAGATACAATTGCTAACCTTGTGGAGCATCACCTCCTTATGGCCCATATATCGCAGAGAAGAGATATTCATGACTTTGATATTATCAAGCATTTTACTTCATTTCTAAACAATGTAGAAGAATTAAAGATGCTTTATATCTTGACATATGCTGACTCCAGAGCAACTGGAGGAAATGTTTTCAATGAATGGAAAAATACCCTTTTAACAGAACTTTATCATAACTCCCTCAGGGCAATGGAGTCTGAAGACCTATTGAAGGAGTTTACCAAAATTGTTGAGACGAAAAGAGCTAAGTTGTTGGATCGAGTTGGAGGAAATGTTCTACTCATGAATATAATACAATCTTTAGATGACGAATATATTTTTAGCAACAAAGTTACCCATATCTTCAGGCATATGGAAATGGCCACAAAGCTTAATGAAGAGAATAAACAGATCATACATGGAGAAATAAGAAAAGATCTAAATTGTTATGAAATAACAATTTGTACATATGATTCAATAGGTTTATTGAAGAAGGTTTCAGGTGTTTTTGCATCTTTTAATCTTAATATATTGGGTGCACAAATATATACTCTTAACAGAAGTATAGCTATAGATAAGATACAGTTAGTAAAAGATAATGAGAGTTTGGAACATATAGATGAAAAGTTTCCTTTTATAGAAGGTAGGATAAAGATGGCTCTATCTGGTAAAATTTCTGTGGAGGATCTTTTAGCAAAAACGTCAAGTAGTATATATGCGAGGAAAAAGCTTTTTAAGGTTAATAGAAAAGTGGAGTTTGATAATATTACCTCACCACTATATACAATAATTGATATTTATGCAGAGGACTACGTTGGACTTTTATATTACATATTCTCAGTATTTGAAAAATTGAGAATAAGTGTACAAAAAGCAAAAATATCAACAGATGTCAATCGTGTTGTGGATTCTTTTTATATTACAGATGAATCTGGTGGTAAAATAGAAGATAAAAGCTTTATCCAGAGAATCAGGGATGAGGTTTTTAAAGTTATTTAAGTTAACTATAATCAAACAATTTTATAATATATCTAAAAATATCGGTTATGATTTTTTAAATAGATATATATGTTTGTATCTGATTGATAAATAATGATATAAAAAATATAGAAAAAGATAAAAAAAACATTTGACAAACTATTTTTTTAGATATATAGCATCCTTTGTTCTAAAAGAAAACGCCTGGAAAGGTAAGGAGGAAAATAGTATGAAGAAACTTTTAACGCTTATTGCATTAGTAGTTATTGCAGCTACAGTATTTGTTACTGGTTGCCAGAAAAAAGAAGAGCCAGCTCCAGCTCCAGTAGAAAATGCAGCACCAGCTGATAACGCAGCACCAGCTGATAACGCAGCACCAGCTGACAATGCAGCACCAGTTGATAATGCAGCACCAGCTGATAACGCAGCTAACTAATTAAAATTGTTTAAAAAAATAAAAAAGGGGGGAAACCCCCTTTTTTATTGGTTATAAAAAGTAAATACGTTACATCTCTTTCATAAATGTTTTTCCATAAAATATTATAATATTTTTTATAAGATAGGAGATGGGTATCTATTCAAGCTTTAAATAATGCTTAATATATATACCCACCAATGTTATTCTTTATGTATAATGTTTTATTAATTCTGAGATTTTTTCCAATCTGATAAAAATTTTTCTATCCCTATATCTGTCAAAGGGTGTTTCATCATCTGTTCCAAAATTGAATAGGGTAGGGTTGATATATCTATTCCATTATTTATTGCAGTTATCACATGATTTGGATTTCTTATACTTGCAGCTATAACTTCGCAGTCATATCCATAATTATCTATCAGATTTTGACAATCTATTGCTAAGTCAAAACCATTATATCCAATATCATCAAGTCTCCCAACAAAGGGACTTATATATCTTGCTCCTGCTTTGCATGCAAGTAAAGCTTGATTTAGTGAAAAGATAAGGGTCATATTAACATTGATGTTTTTCTCTTTCAGTTTTCTCGTAGCTTTTAGTCCATCTAATGTGAAGGGTATTTTTACCACTACATGTTCACTGATCTTTGAAAGCTCTATAGCCTCTTTTATCATTCCAGATTCTTCCAGAGAGATTACTTCTGCGCTTACAGGTGCTTTTACTATATTACAGATCTCTTTTATCAATTTTTTAAAGTCTTTTTTCTCTTTAGCAACAAGGCTTGGGTTGGTTGTCACACCATCAACCATTCCCATGTCGCAGGCTTTTTTTATTTCGTTAACATTTGCAGTATCCAGGAATATTTTCATATCCTACTCCTCTGATTTCATTTTTTTTATAAACTTTTGTCTGCATTCTTCGGAACAGAAATAGTATATATTGTCATAAAACTTCACTTTGTAGTTTGTAGTTTTTTCTACAAAAGTTCCACAGGATGGATCTTTCACTAACTCTACAGGTGAATCTGACTCAGATTTTTGTTCTACCTCTTTGTTGCCAGATCTTTTGAATAGTGCATATGCAGCATAGGCAAGAGCGATAAAAAGTATTAGTTTAAGCATTTTCCCCCCTCTTTTTGTTATTTTTATCCGGAACTATGAAGATGGTTTTTATATCTCCAGTACCTGAGCTTTCAGTTCTAACTCCGCTAATTTCATTGACAAATTTATGTATATCTTTGCGGATAATTGTTACCATAGGGGGTAGTTTTTGAACTTTTCCGGTTCTTTTTGCAGATTCAACAGCATTTATTGCCTTTTCTGACAGATGTTTTGTTACTCTTTCACGATAACCCTCCACATCGACTAATATCTCTATTTCAGGGTAAGATTCTATGTTGAGTATCCTGTCAAGAATTTCCTGGATTGCATTAAGGGTTTGTGCAAATTTCCCTACTAAAATTTTTGAATCTGGAGTTAAAATATTAAGTATAAATCTTGGTTTATCTTCTTTTGTTTCTATTTGGAATTCTTCAAAGCCAGCCTTCTCTAAAATGTCATGCAGGACTACTTTTGATCTTCTTTTAAGATATTCGAACTCATCAAATTTTATCATTACCTTTGAGAGTTTTTTGCCAAAACCTAAAATCCCTTTGGAACCTTGCTCAATTATTTCAAAGGATATGAATTCCCTTGGTATTTTATTTTCATTGAGGAACTTTGTTACTCCTTCCTCAACATCATAGCATTCTATTTCATAATACTTCATAGCAGTCTTACCTCATGTAAGTTTTTTGTTAATATAGTACTGTTGGGCTATTGACAATATGTTGTTTGTTAGCCAATAAAGTACAAGCCCTGATGGAAAGCTTAAAAATAAAAATGTAAATATAACAGGCATTAGTAAAAATATTTTCTGTTGCATAGGATCCATTGTAGATGGAGTCATCTTTTGTTGTATAAACATTGTTATACCCATTATAATCGGTGTGATATAGTATGGATCTTTTTCAGATAGGTCAGTTATCCAGAAAATAAAGGGTGAGCCTTTTAATTCAACTGAAATAAGAAGTGCTTTGTATAATGCAAAGAATATTGGGATCTGTATAAGCATAGGTAAGCAACCACCCATTGGGTTAACACCATGTTTTTTGTAAAGATCCATCATTGCTGTATTCATTTTTTGCGGATCATTTTTAAATTTAGTTTTGATCTCCATTAACTTAGGCTGAATTGTTTGCATCTTCTTCATGGATGTCATACTTTTAATAGTAAGTGGATATGTTAAAAGTTTTACTACAATTGTAAGAATAATTATGGCTACACCATAGTTTTTTGTGAAATCGTATATAAAAAGCATGAATTTTAGCATTGGGATTGCGAGGAACTTAAACCAACCAAAATCTATACTATGTTCCAGCCCTACATTGTAGCTCTTAAGTAAATCATACTCTTTTGGCCCCACAAATAGATTAAGCTTTGTGTTGGTAGATGAATTTGGGTTCAAAGTTATGTTCTTTACACCTTTTATTAAAGCTGAATTGTTGTATTTTTCAACTGTAGCCATATCGATATTTCCATCGATGGCTGCAAAAAGGTAGTATTTTGATGTATAGCCCATCCACTTAGGATTTTTTAGAGTAACAGGCTTGTCTGCTTTATCCTGAGCTATTTCTTCCTTTTTTTCGCCATTGTAAAGCATTGCACCCTCGAAGATATAGCTACTTTTCTCAAATCCCTCCCCAAATCCAGGACCTATATTAATTTTGCCATCAAATTTTATAGTTTGTTCTGAGTTATTTGAAAGTTTTAAGTCAACTTTTATCATGTAACTATTTTTTTCTATTGTATATGTTTTTGTTATTCCTATTTTATCAACTAATGATGTGAACATCACTATTTTTTCATTTTGAGTTTCTTTTACAGCCATGCTGTAGTTATCACCAAAACCTTCCATTAAAACAAAATAGTTTTCCATATCACTTTTAAAAGATACAAGGGGTAGTTTTTTACCATTATAATTTTTTATTGAAACTTTATTTATATTGCCACTATTCCTGTCAAAATATATATCAAGGTTATCATTTGAAATTTTTTCTGTTACGATATCTTTTTTAATTTGTTCTTTTTTATCTGTTAGTTGTATTTCTTTAGTCTGATTTATTACATTGTTGTCTATTTTGTTAGCTGATGCTGAATTGTTGTCTATGATAGGTGTGGGGGCAGGAGCGAAAAAAAATTGATATCCGAGAAGTATAGCGATACTTATGGCTACTGCCAATAAAGTTCTTTTATCCATTAAAATAGCCTCCAAAAATTATAATTATTTAACATAATCTATGCCACCCTTGTTGAAAGGGTTGCACCTCAGTATGCGCCAGATAGAAAGCAAAATACCTTTTATAACTCCTTTTTTCTCAATAGCCTCTTTTGCATAGGCAGAGCATGATGGGTAAAACCTACAATTCTGTCCAAGGTAAGGTGATATTGCTATCTGGTAGAAATTAATCAAGCCTATGACTGATCTTTTCAATAGTTTTTTTAACATCTTCTAAAATATCCTTATATTCAGCGGACAAAGAAGGTGGTAAGGCAACCAATAACGTATCCATGTTTGAAAATAGATCTTTGTTTGTTCTAAAAAGATACCTTACCCTTCTTTTAACAAAATTCCTATCAACCGCTTTTTTACTAACCTTTTTACCAACAACTATTCCGATTCTTCCTAAACCATTTTTTGCAAATATACAAAAATATTTGCCATAAACCCTTATACTTTCAGAATACAATTCTTTGTATTCTTCATTAAATCTTATTCTGTTAGATCTTGGGTAATTCTGGGATGTTACAGTGCTAATTTCTTCCTTCCTTTTGTCCTTCTTCTGCTTAATACATTTCTACCACCCTTTGTAGCTTTTCTTGACCTGAATCCTTGAGATTTAATCTTCTTCAATTTTGTTATTTTTTTCAATGTTCTCATTTGAGCCATAAAATCTTCCTCCATATATTTTAGTTTAAAAAAACATTATATTGATAAAGAGATAAATTGTCAAACAAAAATTGTTGAAAATGTGGTTACTATTTTAAAATGTCACACATAATTACTAATTTAAAATGTCACATGATGAGTTTCATTTATGATAGTTTCCTTTTTAAGGTTAAATCCTTTAAGAGGGAGGCATCATGGAGAAAAAATAACT
>JAIWOA010000132.1 GCA_020217115.1 Calditerrivibrio sp.
AAGAAACTTTGGTGTAATATTTGCAGAAAAATACAACTCTGAATTAGGTAACCATCTTATAAAGAAGATGAATCTTGATTATATTATAATAATAAATGCACAGAGAAAAAAGATATCAATGAGATCAAAACCTGAAGTGGACATAAGCAACATAGCATCAGCAAATGGTGGTGGAGGACACAAAAATGCAGCAGGATTTACAACGAAATTTGATTTTGGTATAGGTCAGTTTTTGAAAAATATAGGTGTACTGTAATGATTGCAGAATTTGTAAAGTCAGCTTTTTACCCAAAGGACTTTCCTGTAAGTGATCTCCCTGAAATATGTTTTGTAGGAAAAAGTAATGTTGGAAAGTCATCAGCTATAAATACATTGATAAATAGAAAAGACCTTGCAAGGGTAGGAAAAACACCGGGTAAAACAAGATTATTAAACTTTTTTTCAATCAAAGATAAAGGGAACCATTTTATTTTAACGGATCTACCAGGTTACGGTTATGCCAAAGTGTCAAAAAAAGAAAGGGATGAGTGGAGAAAATCTATAGAAAATTATCTAAAATTTAGAAATAATCTGAAATTAGTCATTTTTATAATTGACATACGCAGAGATCCAGATGAAAATGATGAAGTTATGTTTAATTGGTTAAAATATTACCAGAAGAATTATGTTATGCTACTCACGAAATCTGATAAATTATCAAACAATGAAATATTTAATAGAATGAGAGATCTGGAAAAACATCCAATGATTTCAAAGGAAAATCTGATTATTTTTTCCTCTGTAACTAAAAAAGGAAAAGATGAATTATATGAAAAAATTATCCAGCATATTAACCAATAAAAAAACATATGTTTTACTTTTAGTTCTGTTTATATCTATTTTCTGGCTTTTCAACCTTTTCAAAGCTAACGCAGATATAACATTCTTACCAGACAATTTATTTGTAGAACATTACCTCAAAGATATAGAAAGTAGTGAAAAAAATATATTTATATCGATCTTCTTCTTTAAAATAGATGATCAGAAAGGGGCTGCCAATGAGATAAAATCTGCATTAATAAGGGCAAAAAATAGGGGTGTAGATATATATATTGTCATGGAGCAAGCGGAAAAAGATATATCTACAGATGTCAATAAATTTACCGGTGGCGAATTAGAAAAACATGGAATATCTGTAAGGTACGATTCTCCCTTCAACAAATTACATTCAAAAATGACTGTAATTGATGAAAACATAGTTTACATCGGAAGTCACAACTACACAAACAGTGCACTATCCAGGAATAACGAGACATCTGTTAGAATAATTTCGAAAAAGATCGCAAAAGAAGCAATAAACTACATCAAAAGCATAAAAACCTTCGAACTTTTAAAATAAGATGATATTAAAAAATAGGTGAAACACTGCTATCTGTCCATATGATACTTAAAATGTTCATGCTGGTCTCTCATAAACAAAATGATAGGCTTCGTGACCATTTATGATTGTTGTACCTGCTTCTTTATATCCAGCTTTCTTGAAAGCTTTTATAGAACCTGTATTTTCAAGCTTTATATATGCATGAATCAGCTCGACATCTGAAGTCCTAAAAAGCTGATTAGAAACAAGAGTGATCGCTTCACTACCATAACCTTTACCACGACATTTACTATCAATACTAATTGAGATTACTGCTTCCTTCCCATTTATATCACACCTAACCTGTCCAGATGGTATTTCGTTATTATCGATTAAAATATAAAACAGGCAATTGGGATCACTAACCTTAGAATTAAACCATTTGAGATGTTGCTCCCAGAGGATAGGCTCTGTTGAGAAAGATACTGCACGAACATCTGGAGCATTTGCCCACTCCCATAATAATCTACAATCCTCTTGACACACCCTCTTAAGTCTTAAATTATCTCCTTTTATACACATGGGTACCTTTCCATCAGAAAATTTTAGTTTACCTCATAATAGTTGTCAAGAATTATTTCTTATTTTATGGTTACTATTTTGTCATGAAAAGAGGTGAAGATTTTAGATTGCTTCGCTTCACTACCCTCCCAATGGTTTAGAAGTGTTGAGTGTTGAGTTAAAAATTTTGAATGATAAATGGAAAAATTTCATGGGGAGTTTGACTTTCTCCATTATTGTTTTTTTGAATATTTTTATAAAATACACAAAAAGCAAGTTTTCACTTTGATTGTAATGACAGATATACTATAACTTATTGTGAAGCATATAGTTATGTAGCAACCCAACAACTCATCACTCATCACTCATCACTTAACACTCAACACTTAACACTCAAATTATAGGATATTTTTTTACTAAAATTGTTATATAAAAAAACTAACCCCCCAAGAGGAAATATCTTAAGGGAGTTAGTCTCAAGTATCTGTATTTTGTTTAATCATGGGTCAACACCTAATATTTAGTGTCAAACAAAAGACCCAGCATCTCTTTAATATTCTTACTAATCCTCAGAGTATCTTCACTTGGTATCTGGCGTATTACCTCTTTCTTTTCAGTATCCATAATTTTCACCACTACCTTATCAAGATCTCTGTCAATCTCAAATTGTCTTGCTATATTCATATTAGCAAAAGTGTCATTTATATCCTTTACTACCCTTTCCAGATCCCTATCAGTTGCTTCTTTGGGTCTTGCCTCCTGCCTATATTGATCATTTGACTTAACTTTGGAAGCGACTTGAGGATCTCTTACCATATCAACTGATACAATTTTTACAGTCTCCATCATAAGTCGTCACCTTCCTTTTTAAGATGGGTGGGGATGACCCCACCCTATACTAAGTTAGTCATTACCTCAATAACTGAAGAGCCATTTGTGGAAGCTGATTAGCCTGAGCAAGCATAGCAGTACCAGACTGGTTGAGGATCTGCCATCTTGTAAAGTTTGCCATTTCAGCAGCCACATCGAGGTCTCTTATCCTTGATTCAGCAGCTACCAGATTTTCCCTTGTTACGTTAAGGTTACTTATAGCATATTCAAGTCTATTGACCTGAGCACCTATTGTAGCTCTACCAGCAGAAACAATCTCAAGGGCTCTGTCTATCTTGGTGATAGATTTTTGAGCAAGCTCCTGACTTACCATATAGACATCATCAATACCAAGGGATCTTGTATCCATCTGCCCTATAGTGGTAAGTATTGTTTGCCCTTCATTTGCACCTATCTGAAGCTCTGTAGCATTATCCACAAGGTGAAGTTTTAGATCTACACTTCCAGCTGCTCCAGCAAAGCTGATCTTCCTGTTTGAAGCACTCCACGACACTGTAGTGTCTATATTACTTGCAAATTCCACATCTACACCTTTAATAATACCTCTGATTGTGGAATCATTGACTATATCTGATCCTATATTTTCACCAGTGTGAGCGTTTGTAACTGTCACTTTTACAGCAGACTCCTCACCTTCCTGAATTGTAGCAAGGCTAAGCCCATCTATGAGCGCCTGATCACCTATGAAGGCAAGCTGACTATTATTACCTAACAGAGCTGTCTGGATGACAAAGGTACCATTTACTGCTTCATTTGTACCACTCACAGCAGTACCGGGAGATACGTAATTTACAAGGTTGTTGTTTACTACACTACTACTATATCCCATGCCAAGACCACTTACTATAGCATCTGTGAGCTTTTTCTCAAAATCTGCTATGGTATCATCACCCTCTAAGTATATAGTGGCTGACTTACCGTTACCAAACACTGTAAGCTCCTGTGTATTGTCAAATAGATTCCTGCCATCGGCTGTGGTAAATCTTGCTATATCTTTTAGTTTTGTAGTAGTAGTAGCAGCCTCACCACCACCTTTTATAGTCATACGAAAATTACCTGTGTCTGTCGGAGCATAAGTAGCACCAGAACCACTTGACTGTTCTTTAAAACCAAGCGTAATATTTCCGAGATTTAGATTTCCTGTAGATTGATCCAGCTGTGCATAGTAGACTGTAACATCATTATAGTCTACTGTAGTGTCACCATTATCTTTCTTGGTCAATTGACCCGATGCATACTCTATAGTAGGTCCAGTGTAACCAGTTGGGCCACCAGAAAGCCGTATACTACCACCACCTGAAGCAGTGACCCCTGTTGCAACTGAACTAAGATCACTTACAGCTATCAATATTTTGTCTCCAGCGGTAACCTTCTGACCAGTGGTTACAGTAATACTTGCAGAGACTATACTACCAAGAGCACTTGCTTTTATACCAGCTGCACCTATGTCATCTGTAGTCCAGCTACCTACTACTCCTGTACTTGCATCTATGGTTCTGTATCTAAAACCATCAGTTACTGCTGCTGTACCAGTATAATCTTTCAGAAATTCTATTTCCACATAACCTGAGAAGTTTGCGTTAACAGCAGTTCCAAGTGCCACTGTCCATGCTGATCCGGCCTGCTGGTATACACCATTTAATGCAGCTGTGTCTGTGTTGTTACTTGATGCAGCACCAATTGTCACTGTAAAATAAGCAGTACCTGTAGTTGGCATAGAAATAGGGTTTTTTACATAGGATACATTTGTGTCATTTGCATCTGGTGTTGAACCTATGGCTGTGTCTATCATTGCACCAAGGGCACCTTCGTTCAGGGTCATTACATCTGATTTGTATACATAGTTACTACCAGGATTAACTACATCCAGGTTAATATTGTAGTTACCTTCGGCAACCTTTGATCTGATGATAGCAGAGAGCTTGTCTGACTTGTCTGTGGACCACAGGGCTGTGGCATCTCCATTTAACAATTTCTTGGTGTTAAACTCTGTAGATGATGATATACGGTTTATCTCTGCCTTTAACTGATCCACTTCATCCTGGATATACTTCCTATCGTTTGTAGTATAGATACCGTTTGAAGCCTGAACTGAAAGCTCCCTCATCCTTTGAAGAATGCTCTGTACTTCACCCATAGCGCCTTCAGCTGTCTGAAGCATTGAAATACCATCCTGAGCATTCATAGATGCCCTTTTTAATCCACTTATCTGACCCCTTAATTTCTCAGATATTGCAAGCCCTGAAGCATCATCTGATGCGTGGTTAATACGCAAACCTGAAGAAAGTTTTTCAAGGGATTTCGCTAAATTGCTGTTGGATACTCCAACAAATCTCTGACCTGTCAAAGAAGGAACGTTGTTGTAAATTATCATTGCCATAAAATACCTCCATGTTTTGTATTTTTGGGCTTCCATGCCCAGTTTTAATTTTTAGTTTTAATTCTCAATTTCCAGATTCCTCTACTACAAACTATTAGCCATAACCTATAACCTTAAACTCATCACTCTAAACTTTACCACCTCCATCTCTATCTTTTAGCCCGGATTTTATCCATAGCAAATTCCCAGCTTCAAAACAAAAAAGGCCGATGTGGTATCTCTACCAACATCGGCCTGATTATTTCAGTACCATGCTTCACATATTCTTATGAGCTTTTCCCTTTTAACCCAAGCTTTCTATCTTCAAACCTATTATCGAACCTTTTTACATAAACTTTAGAACTTTTTTATTCAGATAATTTATTTCTCATCTCCAGAAGAGATCTCTCCATAGCTTCGATCAGCTTTACCATCACAATGTACATGTCATGGAATAGAGTAACAATACTAAAATTTTTTCTGTTCACATCGATATCAGATGCCTGAACACCATTTATCTCCACCATAGTAGTCATATAATAAGACTGAACAAAGTGCATAAATATTTCATAAAACTTTTTCTCTGAAAAAACCTTCATAGGCTCCTGAACTTTATAAAATAGATCCAGATATCTTTTTTCATCTACCTTCTCTTTACGATCAAATACCTCAATAATCTCTTTATTAAACATATCGGTAAACTCTATACCTTCATTAAAAATATTCTTCACATATTTGGAATATTCTATGGCATCATCAGTCTTTTTAATAATCTTCTCTCTATTAGAAGCTATTTCCTCTTTAGATGGATAATTGAGATTGGATCTTATAATGTCTATCACATCAAAATCACGAATTATATATCTCTCTATTGTATCTTTAAAACTCAATACTTTAGTTCCGGGTATCTTTGCACCACCTTCTGTAGCATTAATTACATCTCCTTTAAACTGGCTTATATCATTTTCATAAAACTTCAAAAATTTGTACCATACATCTGTTGTCTTTACCCTTGGTAGATAATTCCCCTCCACCTCCAATATTCTTCCTTTAGCATAGTACTGATTTTCCCTCTCTCCAAAGGTCGCACCACTGGCATGGGTAACATCATCCTCACCAAAAGCAAGATCCTGACCTATCAGTATTATTGGATTACATCCAAGATATTCAAGCACCTTAAAAGCCATATTGGCAGCAGACGGTCCAATATCAAGAATCCCTTTATCTATATCAATCCACTGAAAAGTGGCAAAATTCCTGTATACAATTATCCTTTCCCCCGGAAAGTTGGCATAGGTTTCTGGTCTAATTACAGGACAAGCAGCAAGAAATACATCCTTAACATCATCTACGGTAAGACCTTCAAATAGCTTTGCTGTGGGTAATACCCTTTCCAGCGAAGTAACCAGATGTGGCTTTAATCCATACCTTTTCATTACCCTAACAGAAGCATCTGCTGCACATATTACAGCTTTGTTTTCTAACCCCTTAAGAAGATTTATATTTTTATTTAACGAAGGACCAGTGGCTACCACAATACCCGGCTTACCTTTGAAGACATCCTTTAGTTCCTTTATCCCCGGATTTTTTATTATCTCATTTATATTTAGAAGGGTATTTTCAATACCAATGAGTGAATCCCATGGATCGTTCCCAAAATGAAGCAAAACCTCCCTCACCCCATCTTTTAGATGTCCCATACATTTTTTATAAAACTCGACATTAACTCTTACCGATAATGGATTATCAATTATATTTATAGCTTTGACAAAGACTTTGTAGTTCTTTTGCATAAAAATAGATCGAAAATTTAAAAACATCTCCTTTTCCCTTACTCCAATAAGGAAAACAACTCTATCATCAGAGATCAGGGATGTGAGATCGATATTTTTTAAAGCAAGATAAAAAGGCTCTATCTCTGGATCGATTATTAAAATAATAGAGTTCTCCACTGCATGTTTCTGAATAATGCTGATAGCTTCATACCCCAGACCAAAACCAAACAACATATTAACGACTGGCAATATAATTTTATTCTTTAGATTTATTAATACCTTTCCAATAGGATCTTCGTTATCATAGGCAAGCATGCCAATATCCTTTTTTACAAGATTGGGATATTTCTTAGGGTGGGAAGATACAACTACCCCATAGGATCCAGAAGGATTAAAGTTTTCTATTTTATTATATAATTCTGGCCTAAATCTTTTTAAAGCTTGTAAGTTCTTATCAAAAAAATCCATTGAAATCACCTCATATTTATTTACAAATATTAAAAAAGCTAATTTTGAATATCAATATCCTCAAGGATCAAGGGTTCACCCCTTTTTATAAATCTCTTCGATCTCTTACCCAGTATATCTTTAAAATATTTTGGATGTAAACCATAACCCGGCCTTATGGATCTTACATTATCT
>JAIWOA010000133.1 GCA_020217115.1 Calditerrivibrio sp.
TGATAAATAAGTGTCTTGTGTTCTTCAACAGATGCTGCAATTATTAAAGATTTTGAAGTAAAACCACTTGTCAAAGGGAAAGATGATATAGCCGCAGCACCTATACAACTAAAAAGAAGTGTGTAGGGCATTGTTTTATAAAGACCACCAAGCTGAGATGTCTTGCTAATACCTGTTCTATATAGCACCGCACCTGCTCCCATCATGAGCAGAGCTTTGTAAAGTATGTGAGCAAAAGCATGGGCTGCAGCACCATTTATAGCCATCTGAGTACCCAGACCTACACCAGCTATCATAAAACCAACCTGGTTTATAATGCTGTAAGATAAAACCCTTCTCATATCATTTTCAAGAATAGCATAAACTATTCCATAGATGGTCATTATTGCTCCAGCATACAATAAAATCTCTTCTCCAGGAAAGCTTCTTGCAAGGACATAAACAGCTGTTTTGCTTGTGTAAGCACTTAAAAATACTGTGCCAGTAACTGTCGATTCAGGATATGAATCAGATAGCCATGCAGAAAATGGTGGGATAGCTGCATTTATTACAAATCCAAGCAAAATTAGAACGGAGGCTAAATTATTCAACCCAATATACCCAAAATCAAGGTTACCTGTATGATGAAAGTATAATATTATCCCTGCAAAAAGAAGCTGACCTCCAAGGGCATGAACAAGTAGATATCTAAAACCTGCCCTTATAGATTTATCAGTTCTTCTCCCAAAAATTATCAATGTAGAAAAAACAGCCATTAATTCCCAAAAAATGAAAAGAGTTAATAAATTGCCAGCAAATACAACACCATAGGAACTACCGATATAAAGAGTGGCATATACATTCTCTTTATGGTCATTGTTGTGATATGCAAATATAGCACTCGAAAATCCCATTATTGCAAATATATAACCCCAGACTTTACTTAGCTTATCTATAAAAATAAACTTTAAATCCATATTTAGAAAATTGACAATATACGTTGTATCATTTTGAGAATTCATGACACCAAAAAAGGCTATAATCGGTATAATTATAAATATATATTTGTGTACCCTACCTTTAGTAGCTAACAAAAGTAAAGCACCTGCAAAAAACAGAACAAATATTGGGATATTACCTATCATAATAATCCTCATCTCTTTGTAACCAGAATTTACCCAGAAGTTTTGATACTATAACAATAGCTACACAGGAAAAGAATCCATATAAAGGATAGGAGCCAAAAAGCTTTTCCCAACCATAGTAAGGATGCTTCTCCACAAAGAGATCAAGAATAACGAGAAGTATTAGAACAGCATAAAACCATACTTTGATTGTCTTTATATTTTTCTCTTTATCGAAAAATCCCAGATCTTTTACCATTCTAACCTCCCAATCCTGCTACAGCTCTGGCAAGACTTAAAAAGATATCCGGGTAGAAAAATAAAGCCACAGTCAATATAGCAGTCAGAACAAGTGGAACTAACATAAACATATTGGCTTCGTGGCAATGAGAAACATTTTTACCATCAGAATCTTTTTCTTCCTCGCCAAAATAACCCTTTATGAATATTGGAACAAAATAGCTTGCGTTCAAAAGAGCACTGGCAACTAATATTATCAATATCCAGTTCTGGCCTGCATCCACGGCACCGTTTGCTATAAACCATTTACTTATGAAACCACCCATAGGTGGAAAACCTATCATTGAAATTGCACCTATAGTAAAAGCTGCCATACTAAAAGGCATATGTTTTGCGATACCATCAAGTTCACTTACCTTTGTTTTATGACTTGCAACGTAAATAGCCCCAGCCCAAAAGAAAAGTGTTATCTTAGCAAAACCATGGGCAACGATATGCATTACTGATCCAACTATAGCCTGACTACTTAGAAGAGAAATTGCCAGCACGATGTACGACAGCTGACTTATAGTAGAATAGGCAAGCCTTGCCTTTATATTATCCTGTCTTAAGGCTACCATTGATGCAACGATGATTGTAAAAGCAGCAAATATTGTAACTATATTTGCCATAAAGATAGATTTTAAAAAATCAACTCCATATATATGGATAAAAACTCTTATAATGACAAAAACACCTGTTTTAACTACTGCCACTGCATGTAATAGAGCACTAACAGGGGTAGGAGCAACCATTGCAGATGGTAACCAGAGATGCACTGGCATAACAGCTGCTTTTGCAGAACCAAAAACAAATAGGAGTAACATTATTCCCAAAACAGTCTTATCTACTCCACTGATATTGCCAAGTAAGCCCCCAATAGTAAACTCCAGTGTCCCTGCGACTGTATAAACATATATGAGAGCAGGTAAAAAAAACAGAACAGAAGTTATCAGTAAATAGGACAGATATCTTCTTGCACCTTGAATGGCCTCCTTCGTTTCCTTATGGGCAACAAGTGGGTAAGTTGCAAAGGTTATCAGTTCATAGAATAGGTAAAGGGTAAATAGGTTACCAGAAAAAGCTGCCCCTATGGCTGAAAACATAGAAATAGCAAAGAAACAAAAGAACCTTGTCTGCTTTTTTTCATTATTACCCCTCATATATCCTATGGAGTAAAAAGTTGTTACAAACCATAAAAAAGAAGCCATTAAAGCAAAAAATACCCCTAAATGATCAACTTTAAACTTAAGAGATATACCCGGAATAATATCAAGCAATTTAAATTCGAGGAGGTAACCATTTCTTATAAAGGTAAATATATAAACCACTCCAAAAAATGTCAAAAGAGATGCCAGAATACTAAACCCTTCCCTTAGGTTAGGCTTTTTATCACTTAACAATATGGGAAACACTGCAATAAGGGGAATTATAGCAACAAAGAAAGGGATTGGAGAGTTTAATACTCCAGTCATTTGCATGTCTCCATAAGTAATTCTGCAGCTTTTTGAGCAAAAGCAACCAGATCATTTGTAAAAATACCAAAATATATTGTCACCCCAGCCATAATATATGTTGGGATTACCATTGCAATAGGTTCCTTTATTACATCTGAATTATTAGATTCAGATTTAGTAAAAAATATGTTATCTACAACTCTCCAGAAGTATACAGCAGTAAGCAATGAACTCAAAAGTATCACAAACACAGCAATCCATTTCCCAGAATCGATGGCACCAACAACAAGATACCATTTACTGACAAAGCCAGATGTTAGAGGGATACCTATCATTGAAAGAGTAAATATTAAGAATGCTATAGATGTTAGTGGCATTTTCTTGTATAGACCACAATAATCATAAATTTTCGTTGTTGATAAAGAGTAAAAGACTATACCTGAAACCATGAACAATCCACCCTTAACAAATGCATGGGAGAGAAAATGGTACATAGAACCGACTAACCCATTGTTACTTAACATTGTGGCTCCAAGCAAAATATACCCTATCTGCCCCACAGAAGAGTAGGCAAACATCATCTTTATATCTTTTTGCCCTATTGCCATAAATGAACCTGCAAGTATTGCTATAAGGGAAATAATGAAAAGTATTTCCTGTATAGGGATAACATTAACATCAAATTTTGGGGTAAAAACCGTATACAAAAATCTTATCATTACATAAGCCATAACTTTTGTGCTTGTAGCTGACATAAGGGCACTTATAGCTGAAGGGGAGTGAGAATAGGCACCAGGTAGCCAACTATGGAGAGGGAAAAGAGCCATTTTCATGCTTAAACCCAAAACAATAAAAGCAGCACCAACAACCACTATTTTCGAATTATACATTGGAACAAGTCTTTGTTGCATATCCAGAAGATTTAGAGTTCCCGTTGCCATATAAAGATAACCTATCCCAAGGACAACAAAAGATGCCCCTATCGTACCAAGTATAAGATAATTAAAACTTGATCTATAGGACTTTTTTGTACCCCCAATAGCTATCAAGGCGTATGCAGTAATTGAAGATATTTCTGTAAATACGTATATATTGAAAAGGTCTCCTGTAATTGTAATACCCAACAATCCAGTTATGAACAGTGTAGTGATGGAATAGAAGATATAGGTTTTACCCTCATCTATCTCATTATTGACAATTTTAGGGAAATAGAAGCTCATGATAAAAAAGACCGAAGCTATTATCACCACAAACAAAATATTAGTATAGTCAACATAATATTCTATCCCTAAAGGTGGTGCCCAATTTCCAAAGAAATACCTTACAGGCCCAGTTTTGTATACTCGAAAAAGTAGTAAAAATGAAAAATAGGCAGTCAAAAAGGATACAAACTGAAATATAAAAGGAACGATTTTTCGATAAAAAACCCCCGCAGCAACCATAAACATTGCACTAAACAATGGGACAACTATAATAAGAGCTGGTAGATTAACATCTATATTCATTTTTTATCCACAATCTCTTCGTTTATATCAATTTCAGCCATTTCATCTTCTTCAATGGTTCCATAGTATTCCCTTATCTTGATTATTATGGCAAGAGCCACCGCAGTAATAGATACGCCGACAACAATCGCAGTCAACATCAATACATGTGGCAATGGGTTATCATACCTGATAACATCCCTCGCATATATGGGGGCAGATCCATCCTTTACCTTTGAAACACTTATATAAAAAAGTATTATTGCTGTAGAAAGTATATTTAGACCAATTACTTTTTTTATCAGATTTCCATTTATAATAACACTATAAAGACCTATCAACATCAAAATAATTGCAGCCAGATAGTTGTATTTACCTATAATAAAATCAATTATCATACTTTTTAGATACCTCTATAAATAGTAACAACATAACACTGGAAACAGTAATGAAAACCCCTATTTCTATGAATAGTAAACCCATAGAGTTGCCACTTTTCATATTAAGTCCGGGTAATTTGGCATACTCTAAAAACAAACCTCCATTAAACATTGTAATATAGCCTACTCCAGAATATATCATAACACCAAAAGCAGTCATAAAAATCAGTATCTTTCTTTTTATCTTTCTGTAAATCTCTTCTACTCCAAAAACCATTCCATACAAAATAAATCCAGATGCAAATATAACCCCACCCTGGAAACCACCACCGGGACTTATCTCCCCATGGGCAAGTACATAAAGGGAAAACATAAGAATAAAAGGTACCATCATCCTTGTAGCCATTTTTAATACAATATGACCTTTCATTTATCTTCACCTTTTCTCAAAATAAGATAAACACATAAACCTGCTATAAAAATAACAGTTGTCTCCCCATTGGTATCATAACCCCTATAACTACCAAGTATCGCAGTAACAATATTGGGAGATCCCGTTTCCTCAAGTGTTCGAGCAAGATAATCAGGAACAAGGTAGGTGTTGGTTACCCAGGAATGATCCCCAAAGTTAGGCATATCAGTAATGCCAAGAATTAGAAGATATCCAACTATCAATACAATGGATGTTGCAATTATCTTTCTATCCTTTGAAGGAGTTGACCTATCTTCCCATTCTACTTTGCTAAATAAGGATAAGAAAAGTACAGTACTTATACCAGCTCCAACAGCAGCTTCAGTGAAAGCTACGTCTATTGCATTAAGTGTTGTCCATAAAACTGCAACAAAAAGGGAATATGCACCCAAAATAATCGTTGAATTAAGAAGATTTTTAAAATATATCGAAAGAAAAGCGGCAATTATCAAAAAAGTAAGAAACATAACATCAATTACTATTGTCACTTTTCTTCCTCCACCATGGAATACCCATTCTATATGCAGCTTGAGCCAGAGCATGTGTAGCTGTAGGGTTGGCTATAAAGACAAATCCGATAATAAAAAGTAATTTCAGGGATGTTAAAGAAAAACCTTCATAGAGCATTAGACCAAAAAGTATCAATATTTGACCTAACGTATCTGTCTTCCCTGCAGCATGAATTCTGGTATAAAATCCAGGCATTCTTATAAGGCCTATAGAAGATACAAGTATCAAAAATGAACCTATTAGTATAAAAATACTGGTTAAGTATATCAATCTAATCTCCCTTTTTCCTTTAATTTCAGAATAGCAATCGTCCCTATAAAATTTATAAGTGCATATGCTATAGATATATCAATAAACTCTGGCCTATTATACAAAAAGTCCACAAGAACAAGTAAAACAACCACTTTTGTTCCAATTAGATTAACAGCCAGAACTCTATCAAAAAAGGATGGCCCCTTCACAACTCTGTAAAGACTAAAAAAAGATGCAACAAGTATAACTATTATCCCCAAACTAAAAATCATATACACTTCTCTATTTCAAGTATTCGCCTTTGCATCTCTCCACCATCAAGCCCATCAGCAAAGATTGGATCAAGAGCATGAACAAAAAACCTATTCTTATCAGCAAAAATGGTAACTGTACCAGGTGTCAGGGTAATTGAATTAGCAAATAATACAAGTCCTATCTCAGATGTAACCTTTGGGTCAAATTCAATCATACTTGGATCAATATCCAGATCCTTTCTTAGAAGAATCTTTAATACTTGAATATTTGCCAATACGATCTGCCAGAACAACCAGGGCACATACATAAAGATTCTTATTATAAGCTTTAGATTAACTTTTTTATCCGGAAAAAAAAGATCATTAGCAAGAAATGTTACTATCAAGCCTGACAATATAGCCAGAGTAACTATTAAAGGTGTAAAAACACCAGAAAATATAAACCAAAAAGATAACATAACAAAAAACGTAAAAAAATAGCTCATCACATCCTCTATTAAAGCGTCAAAACATCGTTTTATTAAACTATAAATTAATTGAGAAAATATGTCAAGTAGTTTTAGAAAATAATTTTAAAATATTATACTTTGGCAAAAAAGGATTTTTAGTTATTTTATTCATTCTGTAAACAATTTAACTAAAATTTAACAAAAGTACAGTTTAATAAATATTTTTTATAAATATTTTAAAATTTTTTCCCAAAATTATTTATAGATATTGAATATATTTACTATTATAAAATTACAATAAAGTTTTTTTCTTTAATAAAATGCTATATTTCATCACATATAATACCTCAAAAAGATATAAATAGATGAAATAAAAACAGTTAATACCATAACAGGAAAACCATATTTCATGAATCTGAAAAATGTTATCCTCTCATCTGCCTTCTGAGCTATACCCACAACAATAACATTTGCAGATGCTCCTATAGAAGTTCCATTACCTCCAAGACATGCGCCCAAAGCCAAAGACCACCACAAAGGCATCAACTCTGGATGATGTAGAAGAGCTACCCCTTTTTCATGGGGCCATAATCTTGAAGCCATATCGATAATAAGAGGATTCATGGTGGCAACATATGGGATGTTGTCTATAAAAGCTGATGCAAAGGCTGAAAACCACAATAAAAGCATACTTGTAGAAAAAAGATCACCCTTTGTAAGTTCAAGCATCTGAATAGATAGTAACTTGATAAAACCAACTTTTACAACTCCACCGATCATGATAAACAGACCTATAAAGAAAAATATAGTAGACCATTCTATT
>JAIWOA010000134.1 GCA_020217115.1 Calditerrivibrio sp.
AAAAAACCACCATTGCAAAATTGGTTAATATCTGTTTTTGCTTATAGAGACAAATTTGTTGAAGATATTGATGCAAGACTACCATCTATTTTAAGCGCAATTTTGTTGACTTTTTCAGTATTCTGGTTTTTTAGAAAAAGGGATGGTTACAACCACATTGATATTTCCCTTATAACTTTAACCTCCTTCAGTGTTTTATTTACTTACAGCTGGAAATCTGAGCCAGATATGATTCTTACCCTTTTTGTTTTTTTATCTTACGCTTTCTTTATTATAGACCCAACAAAATTAAGAAACATATTTATCTCATCAATCTTTATGGGGTTCGGGATACTTTCTAAAGGGGTTTCCTTTATATATTTCTATCCTGGCATGTTTCTTTATGGGTTTTTCTATAGAGGTTCTAAATTGAGGTATTATAGCATACTTCTTCTTCACTTTGTCTTATCATTTTTTCTTCCTATACTCTGGTTATATATGGTTATGCATGAAGTAGGTATAAATACTTTAATCGATGGTTATACATCTGAAATGGTTCAGAGAGTAGGTGGTGGGAATAGTGTAATTGACTATCTAAAACATATATTTAGCTTCCCCATTAGAGGATTATTGGCATTTATGCCATGGTCAATATTTATATTTTATCTTGTAAAAAACTTAAAGAGTATCAGACAATTTGATAATGTAAGAAATTCCAGTCTTCTTATATTAACTTCTACATTACTTATCTTTACACTTTCTATAGGTGGAGACGGGAGATATCTTTTACCTGTTACACCATTTCTTGCAATTACAATATATCCATATACAGTTGATAAATATATACCGGATAGATTTTTTATCTTTTTTAGGTATTGTATTTATTTTATTTTGTTTATTATTGTGTTGTCGATATTTATTTATAAAATATATGTTATGATTCTTGCTGTTATTACTTTTTTACTCATCATGAAATTTCATAATGATAAGAAACTTGTTAATAATATAGTTATATTTATTCTTGCTATCCATATTGTTTATGGTTCATTGTATACCTATTTTAGAAAAAAAAATAGCTATGACTATGAGAGTAAGGCAATAGACATAATAAAAGAAACAGGAAAAGATAAAGAATTTTTCATAGAAAAAGGTTTTAACCCCATTCAGTTGATATTTTACCTTGAAAAGAATGCTGGCAAGGTTGTTTATTCTGATGAAAGTAAAACAAATGGAAAATATATCTTTATAAGCAAGAGAGAATCTGTAGATGGTTGTGACATGTTATTTCATATAAAATATTCCAAAGTGTATATACCTTTTATTTATATTCATGATTGTATAAAGAATTAAATAAAATTGTCGATAATTCTATTGAAATTTAATCATAAATTGTATTATATATATTTGAGAGTGTACGGAGGTAATAAATGGCAGAAGATAAAGAATCTAAGTCTGAAGAAGGTGGTGGCAAAAAGAAGTCTAAGCTTAAGCTTATTATAATTCTCGTTGTTTTGCTTGTTATTTTAGTTGGTGGTGGATTAGGTGCTTATCTGTTCCTTTTTAAGAGTAAGGCTGACCATGGGGAAGAGGCAGCTGCTACAGATACTCACCAGCAGAAAGGTGAGACTAAAGAAAAAGCTAATACCAGTAAAGAGAAGAGTAAGGGGAAGGCTGCTCAGACTATCGTTTATAATATGGGAGCGATTATTGTTAACCTTGCAGATCAGGGAGTTCAACGTTATCTAAAGGTTCAAATTGCCATTGAGCTTGACAATCCAAAGCTTGAAGAAGAAGCAAAAAAGAGGGAACCTCAGATCAAGGATATCATTATATCTGTGCTTTCATCTAAAACTGTTGCAGATATTAATACTCCTCAAGGTAAGATTGCCCTAAAACAGGAAATTTTAAAAAGGATTAATATGGTAATTACTGAGGGTGAAATTATGGATCTTTTTTTCAGTGAGTTTATAATCCAATGATTATTGATAAAGATTATATTTTGAAACATTTTGCTGATGTTATTATGGATGTTCATGTAGAGTTAGGACGCAAGCTTGTCAGTATAGGTGATCTTCTAAGCTGGGAAAAGGGGACTATTTTGAAGCTTAACAAAACTTCTGGGGAAGCTGTAGATATGCTTGTAAATGGGAAACCTCTTGCTTTGGGGGAAGTTATGGTTCTTGATGAAAAATTTGCTTTCAGGTTGAATGATATACAGACCAAAGCTGCATTGACGGAGATGAAGAAAGATAACCTTTATGATTAAAAAGATACTATTTTTTGCACTTTTTTCAATAATATCTATTCACGTTTTTGCCTCTAATCTTTTTATTGAGGAGTCAAATGGGAAGACAATTCTGTCATTTGAACTGGGGAATCAGGTGGAGATAACTGAGAAAAAACTTGATAAAAATAGTCTTTTTATTAAGCTTAAAGGAGAATACGAGATATCCTTCGATCAGTTCTGGAATAAGAATGTTAATAGGGTAAAATCTTCAAAAGAGAATGGTTCTACACGTCTATTTATAGATTTTGAAAAATCTCCATCTAAATATGATATTGTACAAACTGTGAAGGGGTTTGAGTTAAGGCTGGAATTTCCGGAAAAGGTTGGAACAGAAACTATGGAAACCGGGAATATTTTTATAAGGATGCTGGTAAGTATTTTCTTTATAGTTGTACTTATTCTTGTGTTTTATTGGTTGATAAAGGTTTTTATGAAAAAAAACTATTTAAGTGACATTCCAGGAGCTGGTAGACCACTTGGTAAGGTAGATTTAATGCCGGGTAAAACGATAATTTTTTATGAGATTAAAGATACTGTATATATGTTTGGAGTTTCTGGAGAAAACATATCTGTTCTTGATAAAATAGAAGATTCTAATGTAATAGATGCTATAAAGGCTGGATTTTCAAAAAAAGAGGATTTTTCAAGTTATTTTAGATTTTTTGGTGGTGGTTCTATTAAAGATGAGTTAAAAACATCTTCAACTATTATACAGGACAAGGTGGAATCATTAAAAAAGAAAAATTAATTTTACCTTTTATTCTGATTATATTATTTGTTTCGGCTTCCTATGCTGCTGACCCTATACCTCTACCCTCATTTAAATTTGGGATGGAGGGGACTAATTCACCTAAAGATGTGGCTGTAACTTTGCAGATAATATTTTTGATAACGATACTTTCCATTGCTCCTGCCATACTTATATTGACAACATCCTTTACCCGTATAATAATAGTCTTCTCTTTTTTGAGGAGTGCCATGGGTACACAGGCAGCTCCACCAAATCAGGTATTGGTGGGTTTGGCTTTATTTCTGACCTTTTTCATAATGTCTCCCGTTTTTTCAGATATGAATAAGAATGGGCTTGCTCCATACTTAGATGGTAAGCTTACGTTTACCGATGCATTAAATGAGGCAAAAAAACCATTGAGAAAATTTATGCTACAGAATACAAGAAAAAAAGATATTCTGGTATTTCTGGAAATATCTAAAACACCTACACCTAAAACTGTAGATGATATCCCTGATCTTGTATTGTTGCCTGCTTTTGTTACAAGTGAGATACAGACTGCTTTTGAAATAGGTTTTTTACTATTTCTCCCTTTTTTAATAATAGATTTTGTTGTATCGAGTGTTTTACTTTCCATGGGTATGATGATGCTGCCACCGGTTATGATATCTATGCCATTTAAAATACTTTTGTTTGTGCTTGTGGATGGGTGGAATCTGGTAGTGACATCTTTAGTCAAAAGCTATATGTAAAGGGGTATGTATGAATCCTGATATGGTTGTTAGTCTTACAACTAAAACTCTGGAGATTGCTCTTCTATTAGCTGCGCCAATGCTGATATTTGGTCTTGTTGCAGGTTTGATTGTTAGTATTTTTCAGGCTGCAACACAGATACAGGAGATGACATTGACATTTATACCAAAGATACTTGCTGTTGTTCTTGCTATGGTTATTTTTTTCCCATGGATGCTGGATGTTATGATATCTTTTACAATAGGTCTTTTTACAAATCTTAATAGTTATATTGGAAAATAAAAAAAAGCCGGTTTATACCGGCTCTATATTAATCTCTATCTTTCCCCTTACCTTTTCCTTTTTCTTTTCTTTCATGGTTTTTATCTTTTTTATTGTCATATTTTGCCAATTTGTTTTCTTTTAATTCGTGGAATTCCTTTGAACCCGGTTTTATCCCAAGCTCTTTGGCAATATTACCCCAACCATTCTTTTTATTCTTTTTGTAAACAGTCAGAACCTCTTCTGAAGGTTTGTTAGTAATCTGGGATAATCTAAAAATCATATAAGCATCTGCAGGTCTATCAACATTTTTTATAACAGTTTCTACTTTTGACTGCTGAACCCCAAATGTCATTGAAAGATCAGATTTGAAGCTCACTTCATCATTTTTTACCTGAATATTCAGACCCATTATGAAGTCATCCAGATCATCTGCCATAGAATTAGAAATAAAAAATACAAAAATAATTGAAACCAAAAGAAGATATCTTTTCATTTTATAAACCTCTAATGATTCTGTTCTTCATCTTGTTCAAATATTTCGTCACCAAAGGTTTCCCTTAGCCATGCTTCAGCTTCTTCAACACTGGGGAAATCCATGGCAAATTCTTGTGGATTCTCACCATTGTCATCTACAACAAGCAGATGTACTGTCCCATTTTCATCAAGGGCTATCTCTGCTACATTTTCAGGATTTATATATTCACCTTCATCATCTCCGCATCCGCAGGAACACCCCATAAATTCGTCACCACAACCACAGTTATCATCACATCCACAATCTTGATCCCCACAACCACAAGAATCATCATTTGAAGAGCAACAATCTTTTTCGTCAAAATCTTTCATTTTATTCTCCTATTATAACTATGGATAAACCATAAGTTTTATTCAAGTCACAATATATATGTATCCTACCTTCTTGTAAATAGATTTTTCATTATTTTTAAAATAGTTTTACTATTATAGTTTATTCAACATCATATTTCAAAAATCTCTTCATAGTCTTCCCATCTATTTTTGAATTCAGGTTTTCTCTTTTCTATAAATGCAGTCATACCCTCTTTTTTGTCATAGCTACTAAATGCTACCGAAAAAGCGTTCTGTTCGAGGAGTAATGCCTTGTCAATGTCCATTTCTATGCCATTGTTGATTGTTTCTTTTGCCAGCCCTATCGCAAAAAGACTTTTTTGATTTAATTTTTGAATTATATTTTTTACATACTCTTCCATTTCTATTTTATTTTTGAAAATTTTTGCCACGATTCCTCTACAAAAAAATTCTGACACATCTACATCTTCACTGGTTATTGTCATAAATTTAACAAAATTCTCATGGATCTTTCTTGAAGCAAGGGATGTCCCTCCAAAGGCAGGAGGAAAGCCGTATTCTGTTTCTGGAAATGCAAGGGAGGTATTCTCAGTAGCAAAAATAAGATCTGTTGCTAATACTATTTCGAGTGCTGGACCGTAAACTTTTCCATTTATCTTTGAAAAAAATATTTTTTTGGAGTCTTTTATAGTTTTTATAAGTTCCTGTCCTAAAAATGCATATACTTTTGCTTCTGTGGTATCAAGGGAAGATAGTTCCTTTATATCATGCCCTAATGAGAAATCCTCCCCTTTTGATTCTAACATAATGAAATTAGTCTTTTTATTTTTTAATTCATTTTTTAATCTTGATAAAATATCTTTTACAGTTTGTCTGTTTAGGTATTTGCCATCTAAAATTATTGATAATGTTGATAAATACTCATCAAAATGAAAATCCACAGCCATACAATAACCACCTTTTTTAAGAAAAAATAGCCTATTATAAAATTTATTACAATACTTTTGTTGAAAAAATATAAATTTTGTATTATATAAATATTAAGATGAAAAAGGTATTAAATAAATTGGAAAAAGAAAATAGTGCTTACCTCCATGAACATTCTAATAATCCTGTAAATTGGATAAGTTGGGGTGATTATATTCAGTTAAAGTCAGGTTCATACGAGAAAAAACCTTTATTTATAAGTATAGGATACTCATCATGTCATTGGTGTCATGTGATGGCTGAGGAGTCATTTAGTGATGAAGAGGTTGCAAAATTTTTAAATGAACATTTTATAGCTATAAAGGTAGACAAAGAGGAACATCCAGACATTGATAAAAAATATCAGTTATTTGCTAACCTAATAGGTAAACAGGGTGGTTGGCCATTGTCGATATTTGCAGATTTTGATGGTAGACCATTTTTTGCCGGAACCTATTTCCCAAAGGTTGAGAAGTATGGTATGCCATCTTTTATGGATGTTTTGAAGTTTATTGTAGGTGTATATACAAATGAATATAAAAAAGTTGAACTAAGCTGTGAAGAATATGAAAATGCAATAAAAAAGTTTTATCTTTTTGAGAAAAATATCTGGAAAGGTAACAATTTTCTTGAAGAATTTAAAACTATTTTCGATATTGAAAAGGGTGGCATAAGAGGTAGACAAAAATTCCCAAACATCCCTGTCTTAAATTATTTACTGGAATTTTGTGAGAAAGATGAATATGTAATGAGATTTTTGGAGAAAACAGCTGACAGTCTCTGTACTTCAGGTATTTTTGATCATGTAGAGGGTGGTTTTTTCAGATATACTGTGGATAGCGATTGGAATATTCCCCATTTTGAAAAAATGCTTTATGATAATGGGCTTAATCTAAGTTTCCTGTCGAGAATGTATAGTGTGACAGACAAACCTTTATACTACAATATCTCTAAACGGACAGCAGATTTTATCTTAAAATATTTTCTTACTGATTATGGCTTTGGTTCTTCCTATGATGCAGATTCTTTGAACTATGATGGTGTGAAGCAGGAGGGATTTTACTATCTTTTCGATGAAAAACTGATCGAAGACCTTACAAAAGATGAGGCAGAGCTCCTTTCAAATCTATCATATTTTAATGAAAATCATATTAGATTAGTAAAAGTTCCCGATGAGAATGAATACAGGAATATGTTGCATATTTTTGATAAATTGGCCAATAGAAGAAAAGAAATAAAAAAGTTGCCAGGGTTTGATAAAAAAGTAATATTTTCATGGAACATGATTGCAATTTCAGGATTGCTGGATTTTTATGAGGTGTCATCGGATGAATACTATTTTAATAAGGCTCTTGA
>JAIWOA010000135.1 GCA_020217115.1 Calditerrivibrio sp.
TGGGAACCTAATTATGATGGATATCTTGGTGCTGTTGGGATAGCAAGAAAAAATGCTGCTCCTCAAGGTTATGCTGGGCAAAAGAGGCTGGCAAAAACTCTGGCAATGGCTGAACTTGCAAAACAGATCAAGCTGGTAGTTGATACAGAGGCAAATCTTGAAAGAACTCAGATAACCAACAATACTAAAGCCTATTATCAGTCAAAATTTAGTACAGAATCCAGGCATAAAGCTGAAGAGATAATACAAGATGCAGTAATAAAGGATGAATTTATAGATCCAGCAAATGGAGATCTTTATATTTGGCTCGTAATTGAAAAGTAATATATACAAAAAGATTTACTGGGTGGATATCCTTTCCACCCATACTTTACAAACAGATTTGGATTTAAGATTTTTGTTTTCAGCCAACGTTTATAAGATCGTAAGTTTCTTTCCACCTAATTTTCAGATTCTCTCTTATTATTCTATTTTCTGGTAAAGTCAGATTAGGATCATTTGAAATTATCTCCTTAGCATCCTCCCTTGCCTGTATTAAAATTAAGCTATCCCGAACAATGTTGCTAAATCTAAATTCAGGCAAACCTGACTGTCTCGTCCCAAGAAAATCTCCAGGTCCCCTCATTTCAAGATCTATCTCTGATAATTTAAACCCATCGGTATAATTTACCATAGCCTTTATCCGTTTCATACCATCATCGGATATTTTTTCAGAATATATTAAAAAACAATAGGATCTGTCTCCTCCCCTGCCTACCCTCCCACGCAACTGGTGTAATTGTGATAAACCAAATCGTTCAGCATTTTCTATAACCATAACAGTTGCATGGGGTACATCCACACCCACTTCAATTACCGTTGTTGATACCATAACCTTAATTTCTCTCTTTTTAAACCTCTCCATCAAACTCTGCTTTTCAACACTTTTCATCTTTCCATGCATTAACCCTACATTTTCTTCACCAAAAAATTTTGATATCTCCTCGTAGGATTTAGTAGCTGCCTTCAGCTCAAGAGAATCGCTTTCATCTATTAGTGGGTAAACAAAGTATGCTCCAAAACCTTTGTCTATCTCTTTTTTTACAAATTCAAACACTTTAAACCTATCATAATCCCTGCATGCTTTTGTCAAAACAGGTTTTCTCCCCGGGGGCATCTCATCTATTACAGAAACATCCAGATCACCATAAAGTGTCAATGATAATGTTCTCGGTATTGGAGTTGCAGACATCAAAAGGATATCAGGGAAATACCCTTTTTCTATCAATATCTTTCTCTGCAATACACCAAACCTATGTTGTTCATCAATAATAACAAAGCCCAGTTTATAAAATTCAACATCCTCCTGTATTAAAGCATGAGTACCAAAAATAAAATTTATAACTCCCAATTTTATCATATCTTTTATCTGTTTTTTCTCTTTATCTTTTACAGAGCCTGTCAGAAGTGCAGATGAAAAATGACCACCAAATAGTTTATTAAAATTAAGATAGTGCTGCTCTGCAAGGATTTCGGTTGGAGCTATTATAGCAGTCTGGTAGCCGTTTTTCACCGCAACTACTCCTGCAATAAAGGCAACAATTGTTTTCCCACTCCCAACATCACCCTGAATCAACCTGTTCATCTGATTCTCAGAACCCATATCCCTAAAAATATCCTTTAAAACTCTTCTTTGGGCATTTGTAAGCTTAAATGGTATAAAATCCTTTATTGTTTCAAGTAATTTCATACTAACATCAAACTTTATACCTCTGACAGCATCAAAAGATTTTTTTCTCAACAAAAATATTATCTGGAGATAGAAAAGCTCTTCATAAACAAATCTCGATGAAGCCAATTTTACATTTTTCTCCAGATCTTTGGGATTCTCTGGAAAATGTATATATTTAAGGGAATTTTTAATATCCATAAAGCCATATTTTAAAATAAGAGATATTGGCAATGTTTCAGTTAAAATATCTGAATATTTCATGAATATTTTAACCAGCATACCATAAAAAATATTATCTTTTACCTTCTCTGGAAGTAGATATACTGGCCTGATCTTTCCTATATCACGGTTATCTACAATTTCTGGATGGATGATAGATGGAAGGGAATTAAAAACCTGAACCTTACCAAAAAGATTGTATTTTTCACCTTTTTTTAAGATAGCCAATGGGTAGGAGTTGTTGAAATTAAACCATACCCCATAAAAATATCCATTGTTGCCCCTGAAAAGTATTTCCAAAATCCTTTTGCCATTTTTAGTTTTAATAATTTTTGAACTTTCATAAATACCAATTAAGAGACTTTTTTCGTAACTATTTTCATCTATAACTTCATACCTATATGGAAAATGATACAAAAGATCTTCTACACTTTCTATACCAAACTCACTGAGATACACTAATGTCTTACTCGATTTATCAAAACTTTTAGATAAACTATCCTGGAGACTCAAGCTATTTTTTATAACAGAATAAAATAAAGAAAGTAACTCTTCAAGAATAACGTCAAGCTGTTTTGTATCTACAGAATCAGAATCCAATAATCTGTATATTTTTGACTTTAAAGAATCATCAATACTACAATCAAGGATGGGGGATAAATAATCTCTAAAGTTTTTATAATACCCCCCTCTATTTTTTACAATGTTACTTAATTGTTTTAGAAGTAAATAATCCCATGGCATCTAAAAACCATAAAGCTGATTCTCTTCTCCTGAAGAAAAGACTTTAGAGATGTCTAAAACAATAAAAAGCCCTTTATCCGTTTTGGCAACACCCTTTATATAAGAACTATCAAGATTCATTGTGACAGCTGGAGCATCATCAATAACAGAGTCATCAACCCTTAATACCTCATTTACACTATCAACCAGAAAACCTACTTTCTTGCCCTTTATGTTTGTAATAATTATCCTTGTGTTGATATCTGGAGATATGGATCCCAAACCCAGCTTTTTTTTCATATCAACTACAGGTATAACCTTCCCCCTGATATTGATAATCCCCTCAACAAATTCTGGAGCTCTTGGAACCTGAGTAATCTCTACCAATCTTATAATCTCTTCTATAAACATAATGTCTACAGCATATTTTTCAGAATCCATATTGAAGCTAACATATTGCTGAACTCCCATATTCCACCACCGTCAAAAATAGTTACAATAAGTTATACATCAATATCTGAATTTTTCAACAATAATTTATCTAATGATACGATTTTTAGAATCTACATGTACAACAACAGGTTTATGGTTTTTAATCTCCTCTTCGTCATAAATTCCATAGGATACAATTATCACCAAATCACCCTTTTGAACCATTCTTGCAGCAGCGCCATTAAGGCATATTTCGCCACTACCCCTTTTACCAACAATCACATAGGTTGAAAATCTTGCGCCATTAGTAATGTTATAAATATCTACCTTTTCATAGGGGATAATTCCGGAAGCATCCAGAAGATCTTCGTCAATGGTAATACTCCCTTCATAATTCAGATCAGCATCTGTGACTGTTGCCCTATGGATCTTTGCTTTAAACATTGTTCTCTGCATCTCACACCTCAAAAATTTTATTGTCTATCAATCTTGTTTTATTTATAAATACAGCCATAGCAATTAAAAAAGGTCTGTCAATAAAATCCAATTTTTCTAAACTATCTTTATCCACAATCTCCACATAATCTATTCTCGAATATGGGTGGCTACTTATAAAATCTTCAACATCTTTTATTATCACAGAAGCTCTTCTCTCACCAGATTTCAATTTTTTTTCCACGAGGGGAAAAGATCTACTCAACGATAATGCAGACAATCTCTCATCTGGAGAAAGATAAACATTTCTCGAACTCATTGCAAGACCATCAGACTCCCTCACAATAGGCATGCCAACAACATCAACATCCATATTCAGATCTTCGACCATTCTTTTAATTACGATCACCTGCTGGTAGTCCTTCAAACCAAAATACGATTTATCTGGAGATACAATATTAAAAAGCTTACACACAATCGTTGCAACACCTCTAAAATGCCCGGGTCTCTTAGCTCCACAAAGGGGATCTGTAACCCTCTCAACATTAACAAATGTAGCATAACCATCTGGATACATTGTCTCAACCGATGGGTAAAAAACCATATCCACACCAGCATCTCTAAGTAACTTTTCATCTCTAACAAAATTCCGTGGATATTTGTCCAGATCTTCGTTAGGGCCAAACTGCGTAGGATTTACAAAAATACTTACCACAGTAAAATCGTTATCTTTTTTGGATTGATCAACCAAACTGATATGGCCACTGTGGAGATAACCCATTGTTGGAACAAACCCTATAGACTTTCCACTGTTCTTAATATCCCTTAATATCTTTTTTGCTTCACAAACAGTATTAACTATCAACATAACTACTCCAAAAAAACGTTTTCTACAGATGGGAAAATACCATTTTTGGTCTCTTTAATGTATAATTTTGCAGCATTTAAAATAATATTTCTACCATCACAGTATTTTTTCACAAATTTTGGTGTCATGTCATCATACAACCCAAAAACATCATGGAATACAAGTATCTGACCATCACAATACCTGCCAGAACCTATACCTATCGTTGGTATCTTCAATTTTTCAGTAATCTCTTTAGCAACATTCTCAATAACCCCCTCGAGAACTATAGAAAAAACTCCTGCATTCTCAAGCTCTAAAGCTTCGTTCAAAAGTGTTTCAGAATTACTCCTACCCTGAATTTTATAACCACCCATTGTATTGACCATCTGAGGCATGAGACCTATATGCCCCATCACATTTATACCATTCTGAACAAGTTTCTTTACCAGAGGGATAATTTCAATACCACCTTCAAGCTTCACAGCTTCAAAACCTGTCTCTTTTATGACTCGAAAACAGTTTCTTAATCCATCCTCGACAGAAATTTGATAACTACCAAAGGGCATATCTGCCACAAGAAAACTTCTTTTAGCTGCATTTTTCACATATTTGCAGTGATAAATAGTTTCCTCCAATGTAACTGGTAAGGTATTGTCATAACCAGCAACAACCATCCCCAAAGAATCGCCCACAAGCATGATTTCCACACCAGCATCGTCAACTATTCTCGCAGAAGTGTAGTCATAGGCAGTAATGGATACAATTTTTTCACTACCCTTCATTTTTTTAATATGGTTAACATTAATCTTTTTAATTTCACTATACTTACTCATAACAGATCTCTCCATATAAACAAAAAAGCCCTCCGGTGTCCCGAAAGGCCTATTAATATCATAAAAAATATCTGTAGCCGTCTCGGTCCACAGGGGATCCAAGCAGTTAATATCTATTACTTAGCACCTAAATTTAAAAAAAGCAATACTAAAAACTTGGAGGTGTACCCACCCAAAAAGCTTTTGCTTTCTTATCTGTTTTATTTCTTATTTTATGTGGTAAATTTGAACTAAAATATATAGACTCACCAGTTTTAAGCACAAACTCATCATTCCCAATAACAACATTTACGGTACCTTCAAGTACATAACCAAATTCTTCACCAGTATGATGATAAAAATCTGTACCTGTTTCAGAGTGTGGCTCAAGTTCGAGGATAAGAGGCTCTATCTTTCTATTTGCATATTTTGATGCAAGAAATATTATATCCATACTTTTATTTTTTAAGACTTTATAGTCTTCCTTATCAAGCTTAAACACTATATTTCTCTCATCTTCAAATAGTTCACTTATAGATATTCCCAGCGCAAAACATATCTTTTTTAAAGAAGCTATAGAAGGAGAATTTTTACCATTTTCAATCTGGCTGATGAAACTTTTAGTAAACCCTGTTTTCAATGAGACATCTTCCAATGTCATCCCAAGCCTTTTTCTTATATCCCTTATCTTTTCACCGTAGCCCATTATTACTCCTTGATTTATTTAGCTTTTTGGTATATGTATTACAATTATGCAGATAAGTCAAGGGACAAAGTTAATTAAAAACAGATTTTTTATCCTGATTTTAACGCAACTTATTCTATATATTTCAGCTCTCTATTTAATATATTGTAAATTAATCATAGTAGCTACGATATTTTTTACTATACTTTTCATATTAGGTTTATTTACCATCATATCATTTCAGAAAACCATCAAAAAACTTCAGGAAGAAAATGAGCTTATAAAAAAAGAGAAACATGATATAGAAGTAAAATTAGAGGGGCAGATTCTCGATGTTACAGCATCAAACAATGAATTGAAAATCCTCAATTTAGAGCTCATAAAAGCTAAAAATAAGGTTGAAGAGCTATCACATTACAGAGGTACATTTATATCAAATATGTCCCATGAACTAAAAACTCCATTAAATGCTATCATAGGTTTTACACATGTTCTACTGGAATCAGAGTTCATTATATCTGAAGATGAAAAAATCAATTTGATAAAAACTGTTCATAATGCAGGGAAAAAACTCTTAAATATAATAAACAACATACTTGACCTCAGCGATCTAAAACAGGATATAGATATATATGAGCCGGTCCCCAGATATATAGATATAACTCCTATAATAGATGCCCTTGTTTCCACTGCAAAAGGTTTATTAAAGGATAAATCATCCATACTTCTCAATACAAAAATAGGGGAAAATTATCCAAATGTTTACGCAGATGATAAGGCTCTTGGTAAAGTACTAACCCACATTATTGACAATGCATCAAAATATACTAAAAAAGGGGAGATTCTTATATACACAGAAGAGGATGAAGATCATTTATATATATGTATATCAGACACTGGTGTCGGTATGACAGACTCTGAATTGGAAAGAATTTTTGAGCCTTTTACAAAAATGATAATTAATGGGCAACCAATATCGATATCTGGTTCTGTTGGGATAGGTATGCCTATATCAAAATATCTCATGGAAAAGATGTCTGGAAACCTTCTGGTACAATCTAAAAAAGATTATGGAACAACGGTGAAAATTGCTCTTAAAAAGGAACCTAAAGATGGATAATGTAAAAAAAAGGCTTTTGATGGATATAAAAAAAGGGGAGAGAGTATTCATTGCAGATAATGCAAAAGTATTCGGAGATGTAAC
>JAIWOA010000136.1 GCA_020217115.1 Calditerrivibrio sp.
CTTTTGCTTATGCAAGCCTATGTAAATAGGGAAGCATTACAAAAGACAATAGAGACTGGATATGCACACTATTTTTCCCGAAGTAGGGATAAAATCTGGAAAAAGGGTGAAACTTCAGGCCATCTACAAAAGATTGTTAAAATATTTATTGATTGTGATAACGATTGTTTATTATATATGGTTAAGCAGATAGGTGTTGCTTGCCATACTGGAGCTGAAAGTTGTTTTTTTACATTAGTGTACAGGAATGATGAAAAATGATTTTATCATTTATAGTGAGGATATCATATGTTTGGAAAATCAGGTAACTTAGTCGGTCTGGATATAGGTTCGAATTCCATTAAGATAGTGGAGCTTGCAGAGGGTAGGAGTGGATATTCAATTAAAAGTATCGGTTACAAAGAGCTCCCAAGGGATGTTATTTCGGAAGGTTCTATCATTGATGTGGCAGAGATAGTAAATTCCCTTAATGAAATATTCAAAGAAAGAAAGATATCTAATAATAATGTTGCAATAGGTCTTAAGGGGAATACAGTTATAGCCAAGAGGATTCATATACCTGGTGCTGATTCAAGTTTGTTAGAGGAGGAGTTTAGATACCAGGCCCAACAGTTTATTCAGATGGATATTGAAGATGTTAATATAGATTATCATATAGTTAAAACAGATGAAGAGAGTAGTATGACAGATGTTATTCTTGCAGTTGCCCGCAAGGATGTCATCTCCGGGATGCTCTCGACCCTTGGTTTTACAAAATTAAAGGTGTCTGTTGTTGATCTTGAAGTCTTTGCACTGGCGAATGCCTATGAACTGACATATGGTATTAACAGTGACGTTAACGCCATATTGAACTTAGGTCACTCATCTTCTATTATAGTATTTATTAAGAACGGTTACTATGAATTTTCTCGTGAGATTTCAATGGGTGGCAAAGATTGTATTGAGATGATACAGAAGAAACTGGGTGTAACATATGATAGTGCAAGATTAATAATGAATGATGGTGATGCTATAGAATTTAATGAGGATCTACAAAGGGTTATAAGTGATTTTAATACTCAGTTGGGTTATGAGATAAAGCATTCTCTGGATATCTTTTATAGCACAACAAAATACTCTACTTCTAAGATTTTTATTTGTGGAGGATTAGCCAAATTATTTGATTTAAAAGGTGCAATATCGAGAACATCTGATCTACCTGTGGAGGAATTTAATCCCTTTGTAAACGTTGATATCTCTTCAGCTTCAGATTATGAATTGGTGGTCAATAATCCTTACTTATTCAATACAGCTTTGGGCCTGGCCCTTAGAAAGGTGAAGGACAGATGATAAAGATAAACCTACTTGGTGTAAAGAAGAAAAAAAAGACTAATCCTGTTGTTGTGGAACTCTTAGTAGTTTTTGTTTTCCTGCTTGCCTATATACTTTATTTTGTAAATGTCAATTCTTCGATGAGATCAGAGTTGGAACATTACAAATCTGAAGTTGTTACTTTACAGATAGAGCTTAAAAAACTTCAGAAAATTAAGAATGAAATAGAAGAGTTTAAAAAGAAGCGGGAGGCTCTACAGAAGAAGATAGATATTGTGAAGAATCTAAAGAAAGGGCAGAGGGGGTATGCTCCTTTATTTATAAATATTGAAAAGTCTCTCCCTGAAGATGTCTGGATAAGTAATGTGGCATACAATGGAAATAGTATAACTATTAATGTTACATCCCTTAGAAGTTCCTCCGTTAATCAATTTATAATGAATCTTTATAAAACTAACATGTTTACTAATATAGAGCTAAAAGTAGTTAAAAAAGCTAACGTAGATAAAATAGACATTAACAATTTTGATATAATTGCTAATGTAAGTTTAGGTGGTTGATATGGCAGGTTTATTAGCTAAGTTTGGGTCATTAAAATTAATTTACCGGGTATTCATTTATCTGTCAATTTTTTTAATTCTTGGTGTTTTATACTATTATGTTTTATATTCTCCTTTAAAAAAGGAGATAGAAAATTCAAAGCAGGATTATGACAGGCTTGTCCTTGAGGTATCAAGGATAAAACCGATAACTTTAAACTATGAGCAGTTCAAAAAAGAGGTAGAAATTTTAGACAGACAGTTTAATATGCTTCTTGAGATACTACCTAATGAAAAGAGTTACAATCTTATCTATGATCAACTTGTAGATCTTGCCGAGAAAAATGGCTTGAAGGTTGTTCTATTTCAGCCTACTGGTGAAACATCAATAGATGATTTCCATTCAAAGGTTAATTTTAATATGAATATTGAGGGTGAGTATTTAGAATTTGTAAGTTTTCTTCACAATATAAGTTTCTTAAATAGAGTTATAAGTCTGAACAATTTTACCTTGACTCAGAGAAAAAGTCCGGAAGGTAAATCTATTTTATCTGTTAATATGTCTATGAACTCATATATGTTTAAGCAGGCAAAGATGGGTACCTCTGAAGATGCTCAATCTAATAAACCTGGAGAGAAAAAATGAGAGTAATTGTTGCCATACTTATAGTTAGTTTGATTGCTTGTGGAAGTGAACCAAAGAAGGATGAAGCTAAAAATGTACAAAAAAAAGTGGAACCTGTGAAATTTGACACTACGGAGTTAGTTAAGCAAGAAGAGGAGTTAAGGTTGCTTTTTAAGCAAAAGATAGAACCTTTAAATTATAGACCTAAGAAGGATCCTTTTAGATCAGTTGTCGAAACATACAAAGAGAGTTTAGCCAACCAATTTAGTGAGAACCCTTTAAAGAATGCAACTCTTGATCAGATTACTCTGGTTGGTGTTTTAAATAGTAAGGTTGGAAATGTGGGTGTGGTGGAGATTGCTGGACAAACTTTTTATGTTAAAGTAGGAGATAGAGTGGGGATGAATGATGGCGTTGTGGTTGATGTTACGAGTACAACTTTAAGGGTAAGACAAATGGAAAAAGATGTTTTTGGTAATATTAGGGCAACTGTAAAAGATATAACAATTGCAACAACAGGGGGTAAATTATGAGAAAGTTAATGTTATATATCACACTTTGTGGGGTATTACTATTTTCAATATTGGGATGTGCTGAGAAGAAGGTTGATGTTGGAAAGGATAATGTAGCTAATGTTTCATTGCCTATTTTAGAGAATGTTGTCATTACTAAGTCTGACAATAAATATGAGCTTAATATCTCTTCTGATGCTAAAGATGTTTCTGTATTCTATGGTAAAAATCCCTATGCTTTGACTGTTATAGTGCCAGGTGTTCAAGTAAGTACTGAAGCTATGAAATATAGTTTTTCCGACGATTTGGTGGAAAATGTTTCTGTTATCCCCAGAAATGATCAGGCTATAGTTAGTGTTAAATTAAAGGATGACGTGGACTATAACCACACTGTTAATGATAAAGGTATAAAGGTTAACTTTAAAGTTGACAAAGCTGATGTTAAAACTGTCCTAAAAAGTAGTGGATGGTTTGAGAGTATTGACATAGTTAATATTGGAAATGCTACATATATATCTGATTTTGAAAATTTGTCAGATGAGGGGAATCTGCTAATAAGGTTATCTTCTGATGGTGCTGCAAAGGTTGATTATGGTTATATAAATAATGAAACTTTGTATGTTGATTTTTATGATATAAAGTTTGTTTCTGACAAGTCTGTGTTTAATGGTAAGGGTTTGGTTAAGGATATAAAGGTTGTAAGCTCACTTTTCCCTCAAAAAGTTAGATTTTTGATTACTGTTTCAAAGGGTATTACCCCTTCAGTTGGTTTTAAAGATGGTAAATATATAATTACTTCCAATTTATCTGATCTTAATAATTCATTTAACCTTGTGAGTAAAATTGAATCCAGAAAAGTTGGTGATGTGCAGGGTATAAATATTACTTCTACAGGTAATGTTCAATATGAAAAAAAGATCATTGATGGCAATCTTGTGTTGTTATTTAAAGAAAATGTAAGGTTTAGCAGTGGTATAAATCCTGTTATGTTTTTTGAGAGTGCACCTATAAAATATGTAAAAGTTGGTAAGGTATCTGGTAAGCCAGCTGTAGTTTTTGTCCCAAATGGTGATGTTTATTCTAAAGTTGAAAATGATAAAGGTGGTATAGTAGTTTATAGCAGTGATAAAAAATTCTCAAAACCATCTGATATTGAAGTTAAAACAAGTGGAGGTTCAAATGTATCTGCTTCAGACCTTATAAGTCTAAGCATAAAAGATATGGATGTTAAGGAGGCTGTCAAGCTTATCTATTATGGAAGAAATAAAAATATTATTTTTGGTAAAGAGGTTCAGGGGAAGACTTCAATTTTTGTAAAGGATGTACACTACAAAACTGCTTTGGCCGCCATTTATAGAGAAAATAATTTAGTTGAAGTAGAAGAGGATAATGTAATATGGGTGATAGGGAAGGCAAGGCAGGATGAGATACTTGCTGAAAAAGCAAAACTTATAAAGATTGCTGAGGAAAATAAGAAAGTAGAGCCCCTTTTTACTGAAATTATAGCAGTGAATTATTACAAAGCTTCAGATTTTGATGCTGTTGTAAAAGGGGTTTTAAGCCCAAGGGGTAAATCTCAGGTTGAGTCTAAATCAAACAGTTTTGTTATTACAGATACAAGGGATGCAATAGAAAAAGTAAAAGGTGTATTAAAAAATGTTGATAAACCAACACCTCAGGTAAATATAGAAGCAAGAATAGTAGAGGTTGCAGATAGTAATGATTTGGCACTGGGTATAAAGTGGGGTGTCAATACTAATATTAATAGAACATCAGTTAATTTTCCCGGTACAATAGGTATTAATGGTGATGCTGGTGGTTATATGGTGAACTTGCCAGTTGGTAATCCTGCGGGAGCCCTTGCATTGACTCTTGGTAATTTGAGCAACTCTTTCAATATAAATCTCGCAATATCAGCTATGGAAGCAAGAAATAGAGCAAAAACCATCTCCAGTCCAAAAATAACAACACTTGATAATCAGGAGGCTGAAATAAAAAGTGGTGGTAAAGCAATTATCGTTCCGTCAGGGGATAATACAGCTTCTCAAACTATAGATGTTGGTATTAAACTAAAGGTAAAACCTCATATTACTGCTAATAATATGGTTTTCATGGAGATAGAGGTTGAGAAGAGCTCTCTTGGTGCTGTAACTGGTTCTACAGCTGAAACCCTTGAAAAAAAGGCAAAAACACAGGTGCTTCTGGCAAATGGTGAGACTACTGTTATCGGTGGAATATATGAAGATGAGCAAAACTATACAGATGCAGGTGTTCCAGGTTTAAGTAATATCCCATTTTTGGGATGGCTATTTAAGAGTAAAATTGACAAGAGAACTAAACGGGAACTTCTCGTTTTTATAACACCAAGGATTCAAAATCAGTGATGAAAATATTTTTAGTAGCCGGCGAAGAGTCGGGCGATATACACGGAGCTAATATGATCCGTCATCTAAAACTGATGACGGATTTTTCATTATATGGAACTGGGGGGGTAAATTTAAAAGATCTCGGTCAAGAGCAGTATCTTGATATCTCAGATATGACTATTATCGGTGTAGGCCAGATTTTTTCAAAAATACCGTTTATAATAAATATGTTTAAGGTGTTAAAAAAGAAGCTTCTGGAAGTCAAACCTGACCTGGTTGTGCTTATTGACTACCCCGGATTTAATCTGAAATTTGCCAAATTTGCCAAAAAGAATGGTTTTAAGGTAGTTTATTATATTACACCACAGGTTTGGGCATGGCATTATTCAAGAGTTAATATAATAAAAATGTATGTTGATAAGGTCTATTGTATATTACCCTTTGAAGAGGATATTTTTAGAAAAGAGGGGATAGATGCCCTCTATGTTGGTAACCCCATTGTGGATAATATAAAATTCAAACATCATAGTAGAGAGGATTTTTTTTATCATCTTGGGATAAAAGATGATAAAAAATTAGTAGGTTTGCTACCCGGTAGTCGTAAAAGAGAGATATATGATAATATGCCAATTTTCATGGATTGTGTTGTAAGATTTTCTGACAGATACAATTTTGTTATTGCAAAGGCAGATTCTGTAAAAGAGGATTGGCTTAAAGAATACAACCTTGAAGCTTCCAGTATAAAAATTGTAAAAAATTCAAGCTATGATGTTATGAAATATTCTGATATACTCTGGTGCTGTTCAGGGACAGCTTCATTGGAGGCTGCTATACTGGGTACTCCATCAATTATTGTGTATAAGATATCTACACTTACTAATTTTGTTTTAAAATATTTTATAAAACCTAAATGGATAGGTTTGCCCAATATAATACTAAAAAAGACAATTTTCCCTGAGCTGTTAAACCAGAACTTCAATATAAATGCTCTTTTTAAAACTACAGAAGAGATTCTAAAGGTTGCAGATTCAATCAGGGAGGAACTTAGATATTTCAAGACTATTTTTGAGGGTAGAAACCCATCTCAAAACGTTGCCCAGGATATCTATGAACATTTTATAAAAATTTCAAAAATCTAAAAAAAGGAAAAATTTTCCCATAACATATTGGCATCCATATTTCTCTTAGGTATTCATGGAGGTGCTATATGGTAAATTTTATCCCACTGAAACAATCAGAGGATCTTCTTCCTACTTTTCAGTTAGGTGGAGGTAGCAAAGGTAATGCGAAGAATGGAGGTTTTAAAGAGGTATTTGAATCTATATCTAAAAATAGTAGTGAAGTAGTAAAAGATAAGGTTGGATATAAAAAAGATGCCACCAAAACTAAAGAATCTGAAATTTTGCAGAAGATCAGTTACCGGGAAGATACTTCATCTAATGTTATGAACAAGGAAAAGTTAGAGGTGTCTCAGGATGAAATCGTTGAGAAGATAAATTCTATCCTTAGTGAATCTGATATTTCAGAGGAGGCTCTAAGCAGCCTTATGTCTGCTATTATGGCTTTTTTCAATAATGGACAAAAAAGTGATTTAAGTCCTGAAAAGACTCAAGAGCTTAACATTATGTTGGGTTCCCTCAAGGAGAAGTTTAATATTTCAATTAATAAGCTCAATTCTGATGATCTTAAACA
>JAIWOA010000137.1 GCA_020217115.1 Calditerrivibrio sp.
GTTGTAAAATTCTATCTCTTTAGATGTAAGGGTTTTATCAGAAAATCCACCTGTAAAAGCATGGAGGAGATTCCTTGTGTGATGTATAAACACTTCCATTGCAAAATGATAATCGACACCCTTCCTCGAAAATTCATCGATGAGATAAAATATCTTTTCTGAATCATTTTTTACAATCGCTTCAAAGATATCATTTGCAATCTCTTGCTCAGACAAATCCAACATATCCTTCGCAGATTCAGAAGTTATATCCCCACCTGTAAATGCAGCAAGCTGATCGATGAGAGAGAGGGCATCCCTCATACAACCATCAGAATTCCTTATTATCATATTCAGGGAATCTCGATCACACTTTATATCTTCTTTCTCCATTACAGATGCAAGATATTCACTCATATAACTATTTGAAATCTTTTTAAAGTCGTATTTTTGACATCTTGACAAAATAGTCATAGGTATTTTGTGGGCATCAGTAGTAGCCAGTATAAACACAACATAATCTGGTGGTTCTTCAAGGGTTTTTAGAAGAGCATTAAAAGCTTCATCCGTTAACATATGAACTTCATCTATTATATAAACTTTATAACGATTATTTACAGGTAGAATTCTAACATTTTCCCTTATTTCTCTAGCCTCTTCCACTTTCCTATTGGATGCACCATCAATCTCAATAACATCAACAGATGTTCCATTATTTATCTCAAGACAATTGGAACATTTATTACATGGATTAACGCCAACAGGTTTTAAACAATTGATAGCCTTAGCAAAAACCCTTGCAGCAGTAGTCTTCCCAATCCCCCTTGGACCGGTAAAAAGATATGCATGGGATATTCTCCCCATTTCGATTGCATTCTTCAACGTTTTCACCACAAAGTCCTGACCCACAATTTCATCAAAGGTCATTGGTCTGTATTTTCTTGCTAAAGCCTTATATCTTTCCATAAATTAATAAATAATATTTTTTATGATTTAATTCAAGGATAATTTCAATATGAGGTAATAATCTTATTTTGACAATATGATACAAGAAACCATATTGATTATTATATATATTTTTTTCTGCTCTTAATAGATTAATATCGATTCTGGGTATACTTTCCAGTACATGATTCTCAATTTGTGAAAAATTTGCACAACAATATTTTTTAAAGATATAACATATTTATAAATAATCATAATTTATCTGAGACTATTTGGCACAATTTATGCTTTTTATTACTAATAAAAAAAAGGAGGTTCATATGAAAAAAGTTTTTGTAGCAACAGCATTAATCACAGCCTTGATGGCAAGTGCAGCATTAGCCTGGGGGCCATACTGGCAAGGAAAAGGTTATGGGAAAGTCAAAACCTATGGTGGATTTTACAACAGCAACGTAACTCAGCCAGTAACAGATGAACAAGCTCAAAAAGCTGTAGAGAGCTTTTTAGCAACAAATTTAAAAGGTTTTGAAGTAAAAGAATCTCAGAAAGTTCAGGCTCCAAGGGGAACAGTTTACTTCTACAAAGTAAGTGATGGAAAAACAAACTATGAAATCCATGTCAATCCATGGGGTTATGTTGCTGGACCTTTCCCACTGTTTCAATAAGGTTTAAAAAGAGGGGGTTAATTCCCCCCTTTAATATTTAAATTAAGGAGAAGATCTCTATGACTAAAAACTTTATATATTTTTCATTTTTTGCTGTAATACTCTTTGCTATAATCTTTATAAGCTGCTTTCCATTAAGGGGTATCTATCATTTTCATTACTTTATGCCAGGATATTTTTACCTCTTCCCATTTTTAAAGTTTATATTTTTCTTCTTAATTTTCATGACAATTATTATACTGGTACTAAAATCTAATGATAGTAAAAAGAATTTATAGAAAAGTTAAATCTTCTTTGTAAAAAAATATGAAAAGATAAAGGGGGGAGAGCAAAAAAATATATGTAAATTTTACCTGTCTATTTTAAAATGATAATATGGTTTATCACCATAGTTAACACTAATCGATCCTATAACTGGCTCTTTTAGATAGTTAATGTATGTTATATTATCCAGAAATTCTAATTTGGAGAATTTTCTCCTGTCATTTAGAATTACAAAGGGGCAGCCATTACTATTAAAACATACGTTGTTTGTAAATTCGTTAGAAAACCTTATCTTTATAATTTTGCTATTGTAGGGTAGATCTATATCACCATAATCAAACTCTCTCCTTCCAGAAACTTTTGAAACAAAAGGTAAAAAAATATATCGAAAATCTCTACTATTACCTTTGAAAAAAATTTCATGAACTCCATCAATATGAAGAAGATACCCCTGAGAATTTTTCATTTTGGGTAAAAAAAGACCATTCACTTTTTTTGCAGGTAAAAATAGTATAAAAAATGTTAAGAGAATAATATAAATTCTTCTATAAAAATACCCCACTACAAGAATAGCAATACAGACCAATAAAATATAAAAATCGATAGAAACTGCCATGAAGGCAAAATCTGTAACCTTAGATAAAAATTTCAAAAAGGAGATGGCAACCTGCTCAAAATATATCTCAAAGGGGATCACAAATGTTGTTGAAAAGATAGAAACCATACCAGTCAATATTATTGCAGAGATGATAGGTGAATATAAAATTGTGTTCAACACAGAGGCAATGTTAAAAATCCCGAATTTATAAGCAATATAAGGCAATGTAAAAGCTGTAGCATAAATACCAACAAGAATAGAATTAATAAATTTGTTTTCTTTGAAGAAATCATCTGAGATGAGTGATATACCCAGTACAGCGAGAAACGACAAACAAAAAGATGGGGAATAGATGATATCAGGGTCCACTATCATAAACGTTACAGCTACCCACAACACTAATTTTCTTAATACAACCTTCCTATCAAAAAGGTAGGTAAAGGCAAGTATTGTTACAAATATAGCTGCTCTGATAACAGGTATTTTAAAACCTGCAATAGGAATGAATAAAACAACAGAAATCATCCCTATTAAAAATCTAATCTTAAAATCGATTCTATACAAAAAGATAAAGATCATCATAAGTATAATCCCAACATGTTGACCTGATATTGCCAGAAGATGGTTCAATCCTGCAATTGTAAATAGTTCATTAACTTCATCAGATATATACCTTTTTTCCCCATAAAATACAGCCAATAACAAAGTTATCTTTTTGTTAGACAAAAAATATAAGTTTTCAACTTTTCTATCCCTTAATTCAATAAGGTAAGAATAGATAGGTACTCTCATTCTAAAAAATTCCTGTTCAACAATATACTGGATGAAATTTCCTCTATTTTCAGTTTTAAACCTCCCCACAATAACATCCCCAACATTGAGGTAATCACCCTTTAATGAACCGTTGACAGAATAGTAACTAAAGGAACCGTCATTGTTAAGATTTTTATCCACTACAAAAGCAGAAAAGTTATTAAGAAGAATAAATAATATGAGAATTGATAAAAAAGTTTTTATCCTATACCCCCTATGAAAAAGAATAAATAGGGTTAGTAGAAAAGATGATTTTAAAAGAGAGTTTACAGGTATAATGGATACCAAAAGAGAAAAAATAAAAAGTAATTCAATCTTATGAACTGAAGAAACTAAACCTATCTTTCCCATCAAATTAAGGTTTTTGACTTTTTATCCTCCTTTTATCTTCGTACATCATTTCGTCGGCAAGTACAATATTTTTTTGAATATCTTCCTTTGAATGTGCAGTAGCACCCCCCAATGCAAAGGATACCTTGATTTTTAAGGCTGAGTTTATCTCATTCTCAACATTTCTTATCCTTTCTATTAGTAGTTTCATAAGGCTTTCGTCGGTTTTTGGCAAAATAATAGCAAACTCATCACCACCAATCCTTGCCACACAATCCTCTTTTCTAAAAACCTTCATCAAAACCTTGGAAGCATTCACTATAAGCTCATCCCCTTCCTTATGACCCAAATTATCGTTGATCTGCTTAAGTCCATTAAGATCTGCCATAACAATACTAACAGGAAAACTTCTACCGTTCATTACCCTTTCTATTTCTGCATCAAAATAAGCTCTATTATAAAGCCCTGTCAGAGGATCATGGGTGCTTGCATATGTCAATTTTTCCTCAGTATATTTTTGTATAAGGGCATTGCCCAGTATACTTGCAAATATTCTTAAAATATCAACTTCAGATACCGTCAAAAATCTATCACTCCTGTTTTCTTGAAAACCTATAAATCCGATATATTTCCCCTTTATCATCATAGGGAAAACTACCGCATATTTTGCATTGTTTTTCTCGAAAAATTTTCTCACACCTTCACTACAATTTGAATATTTATTGTACATAAGGATATTATTCTCTATCAAAGATTCTTTAAACCCATGGTATTGATCATAGTTAAATTCTTCATCAAAGTTAACATCTTCTATAGATTTGCACTTCCACTTGTAAGCAAGATGGCAATATTCAGAGTCGTAATAATCTTCATAGACATATATAAAGCTCATTTTCGTTTGCTCACCAATGATAGACAAAACCTTTTCTACAGCTTCATTAAAATCTTTAGGATTAAACAGAGACTTAAATACTTCATTGATGAGATACTGCTCCATAAGATTATGCCTGAGCAGCTTCTCTTTTTTCCTCTCCCTTGTTATATTTCTACCGATAATTACCGCACCAGAAATTTGGTCCAACCCCTTTCTCAGTGGAAAAATTCTAAAAAGTATGGTAAGTCTACCATCAGAAGGTGTTTTAACTGAAAAAATTCTTTTCAACGAATCACCTGCAAAGACCTTTTTCCATATCTTATTCCATTTCAAACCATCGATACCTTTAAATAAATCTGTCAAAAGAATACCTAACTTTACATCTATACCGTAAACATTTTTCATGAAATCTTTAAAAGCACTATTGAAAAATATTATCCTGCAATCCCTGTCTATTGCCCAGATACCATCAAGGGAACTTTCAAGTACTGACAATAGATCTGAGCAGTCATCACAGCTTACATCGGGATTCAAGAATTCTGTCATGAAAACTTCCCTTTAATACCCTTTGCCATTCTGTAAACATCTATATATTTCTTTGCTGCATCGTCCCATGTGAAATATTTTTCCATTCCATTCCTTCTTAGTTTTTCTAAATTACTCTTTAAATTATAGTATGAGTATGTAGCCCAGCCAATTGTATTAAAGAGATTTTGGGCATTTAGTCCATAAAATTTAAAACCTGTGCCACTACCTGAAACTTCATCAAAATTATCAACTGTATCATTCAGACCACCCACAGCATGGACAATTGGGGGTGTACCATATTTAAGGCTATACATCTGATTCAGTCCACATGGTTCAAATCTGGATGGCATAACAAAAAAATCAGATCCAGCCTCAATAAGATGAGCCAGCTTGTTGTCATACCCTATAAAACATCCAAATTTATCAGGGTTATCGTAGGCTATTTTACCAAAGAAAAAGTGAGCCCATGGTTCACCATTGCCAAGCAAAACAAATTGTATATCAAGAGACAAAATCTTATAAATAGCCTCAGCAAGTATATCTATCCCCTTTTGATGAACTAATCGGCTTATTACTCCAAAAATAGGGACATCTCTCTCCGGTAACCCAAATCTTCTCTGCAACTCCAGTTTACAGACATTTTTACCAGAAAGATCGTTTATACTATAATTTTTTGGAATAAATTTATCAGTCTCTGGATCCCATTCATCATAGTCAACACCATTAAGTATACCAAAAAGGTTACTACTTCTATCCCTTACTACCCCCTCAAGACCATATGCAAATTCAGGGGTTTGTATCTCCCTTGCATACCCTTCACTGACAGTAGTAATCATATCGGAGAGATAGATACCACCTTTTAAAAAATTAACCTTACCATTAAACTCATAGTCAAAATAGTACTCCCAGCTGCCTAAGACATCCATACATCCACTATAAAAAACCCCCTGATACTGCATGTTATGTATAGTTAAAACAACTTTAGTATCTGAAAAATGCTCATCATGTTTGTAGTAAGTCTTTAGCATATGTGGAATCATCGATGTATGCCAATCATTTATATGGATTATATCTGGCCTAAAATTTAGTCTTTTTGAAAGCTGCAGAGAAGCTTTAGAGAGAAATATAAATCTGTTGTCATTATCTATATAACCAGTTCCATCTTCATAGTTGTATAGATCTTTTCTGCCAAAGAAATTTTCATAATCTATAAAAAATATCTCTACATCTGAATTTGGAAGGGTTGTCCTGTAAACTCCACACCATAACTCACCAATAATCCCCATAGGTACCCCAAGAGGATCTGGCAGTTTATCCAGAAAATTTTTATCTATGGAATAATATCTGGGGATAACCACTTTAACATTATATCCCATCTTCTTGAGATATTTTGGTAAAACTCCTACAACATCCCCAAGACCACCAGTCTTTGCAAAAGGGGTACATTCACTTGCAACAAAAAGTACATTAAGATTCTCCATAAAATATCACCTTAGAAAAATTTACTAACATGTATCTATTTATAGATTAATTATATAAAATTATTCAACTTTGTCAAAAGAATATTAGAAGAAAAAAAGAAGGGTGGAAAACCACCCCGGCGTTAGAATATTAGAATTTTTTATTTAGACTTGATAGCGTTCAGCTTTTCAGCCATTCTTGCAATTCTTCTTGCTGCATTGTTCTTGTGAATAACACCTTTACTGGCAGTCTTTGCTATCACAGACTGTGCCTCAATAAATGCCAATTGAGCCTTTTCAACATCTGATGTATTCAAAACATCATTGAATTTTTTAGTAAAAGTCTTCATCTTAGATTTGTAAGCTCTATTCCTTAAATTCCTTTCTTCAGACTGCCTGATTCTTTTCTTTGCAGAAGCTGTATGAGCCATTAATTCACCTCGTATAAATTTCTCAAAAGGACTAAATCTCTACACTATATTTGGTTAACTGTCAATATTTTTTTACTTAACTTACAAAAAATAGCAGTCAATATT
>JAIWOA010000138.1 GCA_020217115.1 Calditerrivibrio sp.
GTTAAATCTCCATTTCTAAATATATTAACACTTAAAAAACCCTTTAAATTACTTTCCTCATCAAATTTTATCACTGACATTTTTCACCTCTTGCAGGGAATGATAGAAAAGATATGTCATATAATTGCCAATAACTTGTTAAAAAAAATAAAAATATCTTAAATTAGCAATAGAGAAGCCTTGTGTTACATTTTACAAAAATTTGATATTTTTAAGAAGGTTCTATGACAAATAGGATGTAGTTTAGCCAGGACTAAAAAACGGAGGTCAATTTATGAAAAAAATCATTGCTTCACTTTGTGTTATGGCTGTTGCTGTTTCAGTATCAGCATCAGATCTTGTTGATAAGGCATTAGAGCCTTATAAAAAAGTTAAAGGTGTTACTGGTAATATTAAGAGTGTTGGTTCTGACACAATGAATAACCTTATGACGTTATGGGCTGAGAAGTATATGAGTTCCTATCCAAATGTTAAAATTGAGATAGAAGGGAAGGGCTCTTCTACTGCACCTGCAGCACTTATATCTGGGACTGCCCATTTTGGACCTATGTCAAGGGAGATGAAGGGTAAAGAAATAGATGATTTTGAAAAGAAGTATGGTTACAAACCTACTGGTCTTAGAACAAGTATAGACATGCTTGCAGTGTATGTTAATAAGGATAATCCTGTAAAGTGTCTTTCTATGGAAGAAGTTGATGCTATATTCTCAAAAACAAGGAAGAGAGGTTATCCGAAGGATATTACTAAATGGGGTGATCTTGGTTTGACTGGTGAGTGGGCTGACAAACCTATCAGTCTCTATGGTAGGAATTCTGCATCAGGTACATATGGCTATTTTAAGGAACATGTGTTTAATAATGGTGACTATAAGGATAGCGTTAAAGAGCAGCCAGGTAGTTCATCTGTTGTTCAGGGTGTTACTAGTGACAAGTATGCTATAGGGTATAGTGGTATAGGTTATAAAACTGCAGGAGTAAGGGCTGTTCCATTGTCTGCTAAGAAAGATGGAAAGTGTATTGAGGCTGATGCAGCTCATGCATATACTGGCGAATACCCACTTGCAAGATTTTTGTATGTTTATGTAAATTATAAGCCAGGTTCTACTCTGGATCCTTTAAGGGCTGAATTTATTAAGATGATATTTAGTAAAAATGGTCAGGAAGTAGTTGTCAAAGATGGTTATTTCCCTATTACTAAAAAGATAGCAGATGTAGAGCTTGCTAAAGTTGGTTTGAAATAGAGTTTATTTACAATAATATTAAGGGTGGGTTATTAATCCCACCCTTGTATATAATTATTATGGTGGTATTTAATGAGAGATAAGAATTTTGCCAGAAGAGCGATTGATAGTTTGGCTAAGTATTTGATTACTGTGGGTGGTATTGGTACCATTGTTGCTGTTTTGTTGGTGTTTTTGTTTTTAACTTATACGGTTATTCCTCTTTTTAAGTCAGGTGAAGTTTCTGATCGTAAATCTGTTGTTGTCTCTAATGAGTTAAGTTTTAAACATGCAGTTGTTGACGAATATGGTCTTCTTGGTGTGGTTTTTGATGGCAAATCTTTTAGTGCTATTTCGATGTTTAATGGTGAGATATTAACTAAATTCAATATCGATGGAGAAATAATCGGATATAATTTCAATTCTAAGGATGATTCCTATACAATCTCAGACTCTAAGGGGAGATTGATGGTTGCCAAAATGAATTTTGGCAAAAACAATATTAAGTCAGGTGATACCACAGGGAATCCAAATTATTCAATTCGAGATGGAAAAATAGTTGAGATTGATGGCGATGCTGAAAGTGAATACTCAGTGGATATAAAGGTAGAAGAGATTTTACAAAAGGATTATAAAATCGTTCTTGTTGATTCAGTAAGTTCTGAGAATAGTAGATTTTTAGCTTTTTTAGATGAAAATAAAGTTTTACATATAGATTTACTCTCGAGTAAAGAGAATATGCTTACAGGTGAGATTTCTCAAACAATAGATGAATCTTTATTGGATATGTCAGGGATTATAGGGGGAAGTTTTCCTAAGTATTTGAAAATAAATTCTAGCAAAACTAATATTATGTTGTTTTTTGAAGATAGTAGATTTATTAATGTTGATACAAAAAACTTTGATAATCCGTTTGTTCTTGAAGACAAAAAGCTTTTTAACGATGGCCGAAAAATTACATATTTAGATTTTTTGATAGGAAGGAATACTATACTTGTAGGAGATGATAAAGGTAACCTGACAACATGGTGGTCAGTAGAGAGTAGCTTAAGTAAAAATAATTTTCAGCTGACTAACATTCATACATTTAGTAGTGGCGATGAAACACCAGTTAGATTTATATATCCATCTAAAAGGGATAAATCATTTCTGGTGCTTAATGAGTCAAATACCATATCACTTTACCATATGACATCTGGTAAGAAGCTTTTTCAGACAAAGCTTGAGGGGATAAACTCCCAGATAGGTTTGATGAACCAGAAGAATAATAAGATATTTGTAATAGGTAAAAAAAATATTGCAATATTTGATATAAATATACCACATCCAGAGGTAACATTTAAATCAATTTTTGGTAAAGTTCAATATGAGCTTACCAATAAGCCTGAGCATGTATGGCAATCTTCAAGTGGAAGTGACGACTTTGAACCAAAATTTGGTCTTATGCCTTTGATATTTGGTACTATAAAGGGAACTATTATTGCTATGATTTTTGCAGTGCCTATAGCAATAATGGGAGCAATTTATACAAGTGAATTTGCCCATAAAAGATATAGAAATTCAATAAAATCGACTATAGAGGTAATGGCCTCCCTCCCTTCGGTTGTACTTGGTTTCATTGCTGCCCTAATAGTTTCACCTTTTGTGGAAAATATTGTTCTGGGATTGATTTTCTGTATAATAATGATTCCATTTTCCCTTATATTTATGGGACATCTGTCTCAGTTGTTACCCAAAAATACATTAAATGCCATGGACAGGTATCGCTTATTGGGTATAGCTATTATTGGGATACCTTTCGGTATTTTTTTAGGGATGAAAACTTCGGTTATTGCAGAAAAGTTGTTTTTTTACGGAGATTTCAAACTGTGGCTACATACCCATAGTTACTCACCAATTGGAGGATGGGCATTGATATTGTTACCAGCTGGCATATTTGTAACAATGTTTATTTATAGAAAATTCCTATACGATTTCTACATATCTATACTTGATGGTAAAAGCTATACAATCTGTGGTCTCATAGAAATTATCAAATTTTTCATACTCACAATAGCTTCAGTCTTTGTATCTTTTCTATTTGCTGCTATCCTTACTAAAATAGGTATAGATTTGCGGTTTGGGTTACCTGTGATCGAAAGTATAATGAGTACTTACGTTCAGAGAAATGCTTTGATAGTTGGTTTTATAATGGGATTTGCAGTTATTCCAATTATTTATACAGTTTCTGAGGATGCTCTCAATGCTGTTCCAGAGCATTTAAGATCGGCATCTTTGGCTACTGGTGCTACTCAGTGGCAAACAGTTGTAAATATTATTCTACCTGTAGCGATGAGTGGTATATTTTCTGCAGTGATGATAGGATTTGGTAGAGCTATTGGTGAAACAATGATTGTTTTAATGGCTGCTGGAAATACTCCAATAATGGATATGAACATATTTTCAGGTTTTAGAACACTTTCTGCAAATATAGCAGTGGAGCTTCCTGAAGCTGTTATAGGAAGTACACACTACAGGATACTTTATCTTGCAGCTTTGGTACTCTTTGTTATGACTTTTATAATAAATACAATAGCAGAATTAGTCAGAATTCGTTACAGAAAAAGATCGAGTCAATTGTGAGGTTATAATGGGATTGTTTGAAAGAAAAAACTATAAGATATTTTTTAGGTCTAAGGGTGAAGCGGTATTGTGGCTTACTGGTGGTGGCCTTATGATATCTCTTATTATGATAGCGTTTCTTATACTTTTGGTTTTGAAGAATGGTTTAGGTAATTATATTCCACTTCCAATAACTATGATGGAATTGAAGAATGGCGAATTATTAATGGGGGAAGTTACAAAATCTGAACTATATACCTTAGATAAGGCTAAATTTGATCAGTTGGATGACAAAGATAAATTGCGTATAAATGAAAATGGTATGAAGGAAAAGAGGTATCTTTTAAGAATAGGGAACTTTGAGCTTACAAATGAACATTTTAAATGGGTTTCTGAATATGAGATAAAAAATAGATCATATCCGAAGGATGCCGTAATTATAGAAAGGCTTGAGTGGGGTAGATTTTATGGTATCCCAAAGGAATTCAGAATTGATGGTAAGGCTGTTTCTACAGATTTAAATGGCATTATATCAAACTATAAAAAGTACCATGATTATGTTGTGAAATTGTGGGAGGAAAAGGTTTCAATAGAGAAAAAAGAGATTGGTAAGCTCAACCATTATATAGAAAAAGAGAGATTAAAACTTAAAAAAGCTTCTATGGATTTGTCTAAGGCTAAGGCCACAAAGAATGAACTGAAGATAAAAGAGGCTCAGGCTATCTATGAAATGTCTAAAGCTGAATTTGATGCTTTTGATAAGTCAGTCAAGAAGAATTATGAAAGGCTTATAGATAAAATAGATGACTTAAAGAAAGAATATGAAAGATATTCCATACACTTTTTAACTGTTGATGGTAAAGAAAAAGATGTAAAGCTCTTCGAGATGATCAGGAGCTATTATGCCAACCAGTTAACTTTCAGTGAGAAAGTTGGTGTCTATTTTAGCAGGTGGGTAGAGTTTTTAACTGGGGAACCTCGAGAAGCGAACAGTGAAGGTGGGGTCTTCCCTGCAATATTTGGTACAGTAGTCATGACTTTGATAATGAGTATGTTTGTTGTGCCATTTGGTGTGATTGCAGCTATTTATATGAAGGAGTATGCAAAAAGTGGAAAATTGATAAGCATTTTGAGGATAGCAATAAACAATCTTGCTGGAGTTCCATCTATTGTATATGGTGTTTTTGGTCTTGGTTTTTTTGCCTATACACTTGGTGCTTCTATAGATAAACTTTTCTATTCAGCAAAACTTCCCAATCCTACTTTTGGTACAGGCGGTATACTATGGTCATCTCTAACTCTTGCATTATTAACGCTCCCTGTTGTGATTGTTGCTACTGAAGAGGCTATAAATGCAGTACCAAATTCTTTGAGAGAGGGTTCTTATGCATGTGGTGCTACAAAGTGGCAAACTATTAGATATATAGTACTTCCCAGAGCTATGCCCGGTATCATGACAGGTTTTATATTGGCTATGTCAAGGGGTGCTGGTGAAGTTGCTCCATTGATGCTTGTCGGTGCAGTGAAATTGGCTCCTGAGATGCCAGTTGATTCTATTTTCCCTTTTGTTCATCTGGAAAGGAGTTTCATGCATCTTGGTTTTCATATATATGACCTCGGTTTTCAGAGTCAAAATAGTGACGCTGCTATACCTATGGTATATACAACAACACTTTTGTTGATAACTATCGTTGTAGTGCTGAATGTTGTTGCAATTTATATAAGAAATAGACTTAGAAAGAAGTTTATCGGAAGCATATTTTAATAGGAGAAAAAGATGGAAGAAACTTTAAAGAATAGTTTTGATACTGAGAGAAAAACAGTTTATGACCCACTTTTAAATAATGAAAGTATGATTATCAGCCTTAAGGAACTAAGGCTATTTTATGGCAATAAACAGGCTTTATTTAATGTTAATATGGACATTCCAAAGGGGAAAGTAACTGCCTTGATAGGTCCTTCAGGTTGTGGTAAATCTACTTTATTAAGATGTATCAATAGATTAAATGATCTGCTCGATTTCGTCAGGATTGAAGGTGATATTACCTTAAATGGTGAAAGTATATATGATAAGTCTGTGGATCTTTCTGAGCTAAGGAAAAAATTAGGGATGGTTGCTCAAAAACCAAATCCTTTCCCAATGAGTATATATGAGAATGTTGTTTACCCCCTTAAAATAGATGGAGTTAAAAAGAAGTCTATACTTGATGAAGCATGTGAAAAGTCACTAAAAAGTGCCGGTTTGTGGGAAGAAGTCAAGGATAGGTTAAAGGACAATGCTCTTGGGCTTTCAGGTGGCCAGCAACAAAGATTATGTATTGCCAGAGCAATTGCTCCTGAGCCTGAAGTTATACTCATGGATGAACCTTGTTCAGCTCTTGATCCCCTTGCAACGATGAAGATAGAGGAGCTTATTTTGTCGCTAAGAGGAGATTATACCGTTGCCATTGTTACGCACAACATGCAGCAGGCTGCAAGGGTTAGTGACTACACTGCTTTTATGTATATGGGTTACCTTGTTGAATATGGTAATACGATTAACATATTTAAAAAACCGAGGTTAAAAGATACTGAGGATTATATAACTGGTAGATTTGGATAGAAAAAAAATTTTTTTTGTAATTAATAAAACTTAGGAGGAATTATGAAAAAATTAATTGGTTTGACGTTGGCAGGTTTAATCATGACTGTTGGCTGTGCTGCAAAAAATGATGTTGCACATGTTGACATGGATGATACTGAAGATGAGGTTGTTGAGCTCGATTATAGTAAATATAAGTTCGAGAGACCTGGATTTGTTACAAAGGTTGTAGACAACAGATTGTGGGTATTTAAGGAGAATGATCCAGAACTCGTAAAATTTGTCAAAGATGGTGAGCTTGCAAAACATGTTGTTCTTCCTTCAAGTGGTCCTAAAAGAGTTACTATAAAGGCTCCAAATAGAGAAACTATAGATGCTTACTTAGCAGCTTATGGTGACCTTGATGAAGTTGAGGTGGATTGGAGTAAATACAATTTTTCAAAACCCGGTTTTGTTACTAAGATAGTTGAAGGGAGACTCTGGGTATTTAAATCGGGTGATAAGAATCTTGCAGCATTTGAAAAGGATGGAGAGCTTGCAAAGCATGTAATTGTTCCTGCAGGTGGCCCACATGGAATCACAGTAAAGGC
>JAIWOA010000139.1 GCA_020217115.1 Calditerrivibrio sp.
TCATTACTATTGGGTTCCAATCCACAGAAAACTATATTAAATCTTATAGAGGACGATGTTTCTATAGATGATATAACCTTCAAATCGATCAGGTATGACAACTTTATTTTAATACCTGCAGGGACAGGGATTACAAAATTAGCAGATCTTTCCCACGAAGATAAACTAAAATTAACTAACAAGATAGATCAATTCAAAAATAAGGTTGACTTTTTTATTATAGATTCTGCTGCTGGAGCCTCTGATGAGGTTGTTCATTTTATAAAACTTTCTGATATACTTATACTTGTAATTATACCTGAAATAACTTCAATAAAGGATGCCTATGGACTTCTAAAGATTCTTAAGGATAAAGGGGTAGTAAAAAAAACATATATTGTCATCAACAAAGCTAGATCTAAAAGTCAGGTAATGAATATTTACAATAAATTTGAAGATACTGTAAAAAAATTTTTGGAAATAGATATTGAGTTGCTTGGACCTATACCATACAATCCTAAAATAACCGAAGCAGTAAATAGCCAGACACCGATTTTATACTACGAACCTAATGGTAATACAGCATCACTTTTCAGACAGTATGCAAATATATTTTGTAATATTGATAAAGGTGGTAAGAATCTGCCACTATTTCTCACAGATCTGATGATGCTTGACACTAAGGATCAGGATAAAGATAAAGAAGATAACCGTAAAGAGACTAAAGATCTTTCTAAAGGTTTTGACGAGAACTTTCTCGTTAGTATAGAAAAGAGTATATCAAGTGTTATCAAAGAGGTTGATAATATACACAAAATGTTAAAGATAAATCTCAGACATGACAATGTCAGCATGGATGTTAAAAACTATTTTTCTGATTTTCAGGTGGATAAAGAGCTTGTCTTTATTAAGGACAATTCATATTTTGTCACATCAAAAATACTTGGTTGGGATTATGGGAACTACATATTTGTAAAGTCCAATAAAAATATCTTTTCATTTCTTGAAAATCTTGAAGATTTGACTGCAAGGTATAGCTTTCAGGATAAGCTTATAGAGTTTAAAACCAGAATAGTTCATAGGCCATCGGAGCTTGATGAGATTATAGCCTTCATGTATCCTAAAAACTATAAAGAGTTTTCTCTCAGGGGGAACAAGAGGTATTCGGTGAACTTGTCCTGTATTATTCTTATAAATAATGAGATGTTTCGTGGGAGAGTTTTAGATATCAACCTATCAGGGGCGCTTATATCATCTGAGGTTTCCATGAGCATCGGTGATTCTGTAAGACTTAGTTTTGTGTTGCCAGATGGGAAGCTGATAGAAAATATATTTTGCAGAGTAAAAAATGTGAGGGATGCAGACAAATATGGTGTTGTTTTTGAGTCAATCTCCCCATTATCCTACAAAAGGTTAGGAGAATTTTTCGATATCTATGAGAAGATAACCAGCGGAAAGGAGTCCATTGAGGAAGTAAAGAAAACAGATGGAAACTTAAAGGATATCTCCGTTATGGATCTTGTGCAAGTGCTATCAATATCGAATAAGACATGTATACTTGAAATAGTAGGTTACAACACACATGGGACAATCTACTTTGATAAGGGTGCAGTGGTAGACGCCGCATGCAACAATTTAAGTGGTCTGGAGGCATTTTACCTTCTAATGGATATCTCTGAAGGGGAATTTATTATCACAGAAATCCCTTCAAACTCAATACAAACAAAATCTATAACTAAATCAACAAATCAACTTTTACTTGACGCTGCATTTATTATCGATACGAAGAGGAATTTGAACAGGAATTAAATTCCTGTAATAAATGTTATAATTGTAGATGTTAACTATAAAAAACTTAAGATTTGGATTTACTTATATTTAAATAAGAATAGGGGAGGGGAGGATTATCCCCCCTTTACTTATACCCCTTTTTCATCTACCTGTTTTGATATATTTTTTCTCATAAGGTACCTATTTAATGCATTGAGCCATGCAAGGGCACTTGCCTGAACAATATCTGTAGAATAACCTTTCCCTGTTATATCAAAACCAGATTTTTCAAATTCCACACTGATGGATACTTCCCCTTGTGCATCTTTACCTGCACTAACAGCTTGAATTTTGTAAGTTTTCAATCTACCTTCGATACCAGTAACCCGTTCTAAACCTCTAAAAGAAGCATCCACAGGACCATCCCCAATTGATGCGTCTGTGATTATATCCCCTTTTTCATTTGTTACCTGAATTGTAGCACACGGTATTGATGTATTGCCACTTGTAACATTAAGATATTCAAGGGAAAAAAACTCTCTGTGAGTAGATATCTGGTTTTCAACAATTGCAGCCAGATCTTCATCATAGACCTCTTTTTTCTTATCAGCAAGTTCTTTAAATTTACTGAATGCTATTTCAGACTCTTCACTGTTTAGTTCAAAACCCATATCCCTTAATCTTGTCAGAAAGGCATGTCTACCTGAATGTTTACCTAAAACAAGTTTATTTGAAGGATAACCAACACTCTCTGGTGTCATTATTTCATATGTTGTTCTTTCCTTTAATACACCATCCTGATGTATCCCGGCCTCATGGGCAAAGGCATTTTTCCCAACAATAGCCTTGTTTGGCTGTACATCAACACCGGTAATGGATGTAAGCAGTCTGCTGCTTCTGTAGAGCTCCTTTGTGTTGATCCCAACTTCCACATCAAAGAGCGGTTTTCTCACGTACAAAGACATCACCACCTCTTCCAGAGAACAGTTACCAGCTCGCTCTCCAATACCATTTATTGTACATTCCACCTGTCCAGCTCCAGCATTAACAGCCGCAAGGGAATTTGCCACTGCAAGACCAAGATCGTTGTGGCAATGTACACTTATGACAGCTTTATCAACATTTGGGACCTTGTTCATTATAGTAGAAATAATTTTTTCATATTCCATAGGAACAGTGTAACCAACAGTATCTGGTAAATTCACAGTTTTTGCTCCAGCTTTTATAACCTCTTCTACAACTTTGCAAAGAAAATCCAGATCACTTCTTGTGGCATCTTCAGCACTGAATTCCACATCATCGCAGAGGTTTCTAGCAAACTTCACTGCATCTATAGCTATTTCCAGCACCTCCTCCTTTGATTTTTTTAATTTGTGCTGCATATGTATATCAGATGTGGCTATAAATGTATGGATTCTTGGCCTTACTGCATGTTTTAAAGCATCCCACCCAACCTGAATATCCTTATGGTTTGCTCTGCAAAGTCCAGTCACGATAGGTTTCTTTACAGTTTGAGCAACCTTTGTAACTGCCTCAAAATCACCCGGTGAAGATATTGGAAAACCTGCCTCAATAACATCTACTCCCAGCTTCTCCAGTTGTAATGCTATCTTGATCTTTTCATCAACATTCATACTAAAACCTGGTGCCTGTTCCCCATCTCTCAAGGTTGTGTCAAAAATTAAAATTCTTCTACTCATATATTACCTCCTGCGGTTTTTATTTTTATACTATAAAAAAAAGCCCCTATCTCTGCTGAGAAGGGGCTCTTTATATTCTAATTATTTTTTTACTTTCATGCCTTATGGCTCCCATGCTCAGCTAATGTACTTTTTTTGCTATGGAGTCGTAGGAACTTTAACACTATACCAGACAAAGTAAAAAATATAAAAAATATAAACAGCATAAGCTGTGGGTATAATCCTAAAAGAAATATAAAAAGAACAAATATTACTAATATATTAAATGGCTTTATAGTTAACCATTCTATCTTTTTAAAGCTATAATAGGGGAAATTACTAACCATAAGAAACGCAAGTACATATATCAGAAAAACAAATGATATAGGGATAGAAAAGAAATATGGGTCACCAAAAAATTCCTTTACAAAGAGAACACTTGATGCGATAACACCAGCAGCTGCAGGTATTGGAAGTCCAATAAAAAATGAGCTGTCAACTTTACCAGCTTGAACATTAAACCTTGCTAATCGTAAAGCACCACAGGCAACAAAAAGGAATGCCGCCATCCATCCTATTCTGCCATATGGTATCAACAACCATTTATATATAAGTACCGCTGGGGCAACACCAAAGGCGATGAGATCACTCAAAGAATCAAGCTGTACACCAAACTCACTTGTAGCATTAAGCATTCTCGCTATTTTCCCATCCAATCCATCAAATACGAATGATGCAAGTATGGCATAGGATGCAGCCACAAACATATCGTTTAAGGATGCTACAATAGAGTAAAATCCAGCAAACATAGACATTATAGTAACAATGTTCGGGAAAATATAGTTTCTTCTAATCATCAAAATTCTTCCTCAACCGGAAACCTTACCAATATACTTTCTCCTGCAACGACAACATCGTCAATAGAAACATTAACCTTGGCAGAAAGGGGGAAATAGTGATCTACCCTTGAAGAGAACTTTATTATACCAAGTCTATCTCCAAGTCTTACTTTATCTCCTGCATTTACATAGGAGACAGTTCTTCTTGCAATAAAACCTGCAACCTGTTTTACTATAACCTTACCATATTTTGAATTTATTGTGATAACATTCTGCTCATTTACAAAGGAGCTCTCTTTTCTGTCAGCAGCAAGAAACTTGCCAGGTTTGTGGACAACACTTATAACTTCCCCATCTACGGGTACTCTATTGACATGAACATTAAACACATTCATAAATATAGATATCTTTAAAAATATTTCTCCATCAAGCTCCTCTTCAGATATCTCAACCACTTTCCCATCAGCACCAGATACAGCTATACCATTTTCTATAGGGATATCCCTCTCAGGATCACGGAAAAATATCAAAAAAAGGACTGTCAAAGAAAAAAACAAAACTATAAAAAACCACTTAGGCAGGAAAAAGACCAACAAAAATAAACTGCCAGCTACTGCAATATAGGAAAAGCCTTCTTTAGCTATCAACATCAGCTCCTATTGATTTTTTTTATATTATATATTTAATTTTCATAAAATCAACTATTTTTTAGTGCAATAAAAAATAGGTATACCCTACTTTATAAAATGAAAAATGTTACAACTTCCGATTGGTAAAGGTAAAAATAGAAACAAACATTTTGTTGACAAATGTTGGTTAGAACGTTACAATTATAATTATTCAAAAATATTCAAAGATATTTTGGAGGAACTGTATGCCATTTATGAAAAAATTTTTACTACTCCCTTTTATACTTCTTATGTTTTTAGGAGTTTCCTTTGCTGAGGAGTTTTCTAAGGTAGCATCAAAAGAGCCTGTTCTTATCATGAAAGGTGATGATAAACATTGGTGTCCCGTTTGCGGAATGAGTTTAAAAATGTATTATAAAACAAGTCACGGTGTTTATCTTAAGGATGGTACAGCAAAACAGTATTGTTCCATAAGATGTTTGGCAGTTGATTATCCAAATATAGAAAAAAATATAACAAAGATCGTTGTTGTGGATGCAAAAACAGAAGAATTGATCCCTGCGAATAATGCATTTTATCTTATAGGGAGTAGTATTCCCGGTACAATGACGAAGATCAGTAAGCTTGCCTTTGCAAAAAAAGATGATGCAGAAATGTTTAAACAGAAATATGGTGGTGAGATAAGTAATTTTGATGCAGCCTTTAAGCTTGCGAAGGATTCCCTTGCTACAGATATAGAAATGATACAGAAGAAAAAGGCTACAGAAGTTATACCTATGGGTGAGAAACTGTTCAAGGATAAATGTATACCTGACATAGAACCGAAAAGGTATGATAGAATAAATGAAATGAAAGCAGATATTTCTAAGAATAAACTCTGTCAGAATGTTGATGAAAAACAGCTGCAGGCAATTGCTTTATACCTCTGGGACGTTAAAAGATTGGAGGCTGACAAAAAAATATCTGGAGTGTTAGATGTCCCTAAGGATGCCAGATGCCCTGTATGTGGTATGTTTGTTTATAAATATCCAAAATGGGCTGTTGAGGGTACCGCAGATAAAGGTGAGAAACTTTATTTTGATGGCGTAAAGGATATGTTTAAGTTTTACTTTAATCCTGATAAATGGGGCAAAAAGTATCAGGGAACAAAGATAGTTAAAATTCTTGTTACAGACTACTACACACAAAAAGCGATCGATGGAAAGTCTGCATTTTATGTAGTGGGTAGTGATGTATGGGGCCCTATGGGGAAAGAACTGATACCCTTTGAAACAGAGACTTCTGCAATAAATTTTTTAAAGGATCACCATGGGACTAAAATTTTCAAGTTTACAGAAATCAATGAAAAAATGGTCTATGATCTGGATAAATAAATCGGTTTATCTATTTGTTGTAGTTTATATTTTGTCAACAGTTTTTGCAATATATCTTATTTATCAAGGTTTGTACCAAAAAAGGGGTGCAAACCTTTTTTCTTCGAGTATTGATGGATTTGTAGATATAGCTATAAAAAGTGAGGGGAACTATTTAAGGCATCTTAGCCTCATAACTCCACAATCTGTTTTCCCCTATGGCTTTGACTACCAACCTTTTCAAACGGATAGTTTGATATACAAAAGGGGGATTTTATATCAAAACTACCCATTTATCCTTAAAATAAGGTAAGGGATGAAATTCTTTTTTTATATAGTAATACAATCGATAAAAAATATTTTCAGGTACAGACTGAAATCGTTATTTTATTTTGTCTCTATATTTATCGTATCATTTTCATTATTTTCAATCTTTTTTGCCACAGATAGCATCGAATATATATACAAAGAACAGCTGTCAGAAGCTCCAGACATTACCGTTCAGAATCTTATGGGTAGCAAACAACAACCATTATTGGAAAATATAACAGATCAATTTTTAGAAATAAATGGTGTGGATAAGGTCACTAAAAGATATTGGGGCTACTATATTTTTGATTACAATGGGGTAGTTATCACCATGATAGGTATAGATCCTTATGAGGCTCAATTCTCTGATTACCTTGAGAAGGTTACCTCC
>JAIWOA010000140.1 GCA_020217115.1 Calditerrivibrio sp.
ATCTATCTTCATCAGGTATTTCTACAATTACCTCTTTTCTTGATGTTTCAGCAACTATTTCATCTTCCAGAACTATTGGAGTCTCAACCTGATTTAACTCATTTTTAAGATCAAGCAGATCTACATCCGTTGGATTTTTTTCAGTCTCGTTGAGCTTTTCTTCCAAGTTTGTAATATCAGATGGCATATCGAAGGGTTTTATATTTGAGGATTCGGTAAGCTCATCAATAAGAACCCTCAGATCAAAATCCTCAGGAGAAATAGCAAGGGCACTCCTGTAATATACAGCGGCCCCAGTAAAGTCTCCATCATTCCTCAAAATATCTCCAAGCATCTTATTTGCTCTGTAGTTATCAGGGGAGACTTCAATAATATCGTAGAGAATATTTCTTGCCTCATCTATCATACCCTTTTCAAGAAAGGCATTTGCTAAAATTGTTTTTGCTGCGTGGTAATCTGGATGATTATCAAGCCCTTTGCTGCAAATATCTATAGCATCATCGTATTTCCCAAGTCTAAGATATGCAAAAGCCAGAGGCATAAACAACCTTGACTTTGGATCCTCTTCAAGTTTCTTTGTAAAATACTCCACATCATTAAGATATTTCTTTACAGACGCCTCATTCATTTGGCACCTTCAAAAAATTTTTTATATTATTTAAATCAATACCCTCTTTTATTATACCACTTCCAATATTATATGTCAAGGCAAGTACAATCCCATCAGATTTTGTCTTTTTATCCGATGAAAGTGCTAAAAAAAATCTCTCCTCATTTAAAATATTGTATGAGGTATCGTATCCGTATAGATCGAAAATATTTTTCACATAATCTGTTGTTTCTTTTGCTACCAAACCATATTTTTTTGCAAACAATGTCTCAAGGTATATCCCCTTTGCCACTGCATGGCCATGCTTTATTTTGTGGTCAGAATCTATTTCTATGGCATGTCCAAAGGTATGCCCCAGATTTAACAGTCTTCTTACCCCTTTTTCTTTCTCATCCTCCTCTACTACAGAAGCTTTTATCTCACAACATCGTTTTATAATAAACTCCAGCATCTTCTTATCTCTCTTTTTTATCTCCATATGGTTATCAAAGAGAAATTTGTAAAGTTCATTATCAAATATCAAAGAGTATTTTATAACCTCCGCAAATCCGCTGTAAAATTCTTCATCTGATAGAGTATCAAGAAATAGGGTATCTATGAGAACTTTTTCTGGTTGATAAAAACTCCCCACAAGATTTTTTACATCCTCCAGATTAACACCTGTTTTTCCCCCCACGCTACTGTCCACCATAGATAAAAGGGTCGTAGGTACTTGAATAAATTTTACCCCTCTCATATATATTGAGGAAGCAAAACCAACAATATCACCTACTATACCACCACCAATGGCAAGAACTATATCACCCCTAAGACAATTTCTATATTTCAGGAATTTTAGAATCTCCTCCACAGTGGGAAGTCTCTTATTATGCTCATCTGCCTCTATTAAAAAGGTTTCAGCACTAAATAAATCTGGATATAATCCTTTGACATTTTTATCTACTATAAAATGTACCTTTGTCTCTTCCAGAAGATTTTTAAGTTCAGATTTTACAAAACCAGATCCTATTAGTATATCGTAACTTTTACTATCATTGGGTGGAATGTTAACTTTTACCTTTTCCATTTAAACAGATCCTATCCCAGCAATTATCTCCTCTGCCAGCTCTTCTGGTGAACCATAGGATGTGTCAATAATAATATCCCCTTTTATATAAAAATGTGCCCTTTCAAACATCAGTCTTTTTATTTCTTCCATGGGGTTACTTACCTGCAGCAATGGTCTATCCTGATCATCCTTTACCCTTTCAAAAATAACTTCTGGTGATGCAGCAAGAGTTACAACAATACCATTTTTTTTCATTATTTCCATATTTTCATTTACTATAACAATCCCCCCACCAGTGGAAACAACATACCCCCCTTCATCAGCTATCTCCCTCAAAACTTCCCTCTCAAGCTCTCTAAAATACTGCTCCCCATTTTCTTTAAAAATATTTACAATATTTTTATTTTCTCTCTTTGTAATTATTTCATCCAGATCTACCCATTTCATCCCAAGCTTCTCTGAAACCAGTTTGGAGATCGTTGTCTTTCCTGTACCCATAAAACCTATAAAAAATATATTTTTCATACCTTCACCCTAAAGTTCATTTGCCCATTGGTCATTTATTCTAAATTTTATTGCCTCTAATATATGCTTTGATAAGATATTTTCTGATGATTCCAGATCAGCAATTGTCCTTGCCACCTTCAATATTTTTGAGTAACTTCTGGCAGAAAAATTGTATTTCGTATTAACTTTTTCCAGCAATGTTACAGATTCCTTATCTAAAACACAATATTTTTTTATATGTTTCTCCTGCATCTGTGAATTAAAATATATTTTATCCTTTTTAAAACGTTCACTTTGTATTTTATGTGCTTTCTCGACTCTATTTCTTATGATTTCAGATGTTTCACCCTTTGGAACTTCTGAAAGTTCATTAAAGTTCAGAGATGTTACCCCCACATGTATATCTATTCTGTCCATTAAAGGACCTGACAATCTACTCCTATACCTTTTTATCTGAATTTCACTGCAGACACACTGCTTTACAGGATCACCATAAAAACCGCATGGACAGGGGTTACATGCTGCCACAAGCATAAATTTTGCTGGATATGTAACAGTTTTATTTGCCCGAGAAACAGTGATCACACCATCTTCCATCGGTTGCCTCAATACCTCAAGAACACTTCGTTTAAACTCAAGGAATTCATCAAGAAAAAGAACACCGTTGGTTGCAATCGATATTGCCCCGGGTCTGGCATCACGTGTCCCACCGATGAGAGCTATATCACTTGTGGTATGGTGTATAGCTGAAAAATACCTTTCCCTGACTAACCTCCCTTTATCTTTTAATATACCTGCTACTGAATGAATTTTTGTAGTTTCTATAGACTCTTCAAGGCTCATTTTAGGCAGAATTGTAGGTATTCTTCGAGCAATCATTGTCTTGCCACTTCCCGGAGAACCTATCATCAAAAGGTTGTGCATACCTGCTGAAGCTATTTCTGCTCCCCTTTTTGCATTAAACTGACCCTTTATATCTGAAAAATCAACATCGTAAGTAGGTAATAGATCGTCTATCTCCTCATTTTTATAGTTGTACTTCTCCATTTTCATGTTTCCAAGAAGAAAAGATATCACCTCTGAAAGATTTTTAAATCCATAAACATCCACACCTTTAACTATAGATGCCTCTTCAGCATTGTCTAATGGCAGAAAAAGATTTTTTATCCCCGATTTCATTGCAGTTATTGCCATAGGTAAAACACCATTTACACCTCTTAATTCACCATCCAGTGACAGTTCACCCAAAAATGCAATATCCGACAAATCTCTGGTTATCATTCCAGATGCAGCTATTAAACCCACTGCAAGGGGTAGGTCAAAATGTGAACCCTCTTTTTTTATGTCTGCAGGAGCAAGATTTATTGTTATAGGTTTTGCAAAAAAATTAAAATTTAAATTTTTTAATGCAGATTTTACCCTCTCTTTACTCTCTTTTACTGCCCCTTCTGCAAGTCCAACTATTGTAAAGGATGGTAGACCAATCTCTCGAATATCAACCTCAACGTCAACAACCACAGCATCAATACCATTTAGATGGAAAGTAAGCACACGGGAAAACATTAATTAATTTAAAATCCCCTTATCTATTATTTTGATAGATTATTTTAAACAACATATAAAAATATTATTAAAATCGACGTTAATAGTCAATCAATTTTTCGAGAAGCATAGGCCATACATCCAATTGCACCATTGAAATGTGGATTTGGAAGGGTTTGTATCTTTTTGTTGAGATGTTTTTCCATAAAAAATATAACCCCTTCGAGCATTGCCACACCACCACCGGCAAATATTTTATGTTTTGTATATTTTTTAAGATGTGGCAGTATCCTTTTGGCTATAGATTCATTCACACCAGCCATAATCTCTTCAAAGGGATAACCTTCTGCTATTTTCCCAATGATTTCAGATTCAGCAAATACAGAACATGTTGAACTTAATTTTACTGGATCATTAACAAACTTACCCATATCTCCAATTGGAACCTTCAATATAGAAGATACGGTTTCAATAAACCTACCTGAGCTTGCAGCACACTTATCATTCATAACAAAATCTTCTATGTACCCATCCCTAACAAATATAACTTTACTATCCTGCCCCCCTATATCCACAAGAACAAAGTTGTTTTCTCCAGTCTGTTCCATCGCACCCATATAATGTGCTTTTATTTCAGAAATTACTTGAACATTTGAGAAATTTAGTAGATTTCTTCCATAGCCAGTGGCAAATAATTTATCGATTCTGAAGGGGAAATTTGAGATATCTATTGCCATCTTATTGTCAATTTTTTTTACATACTCTTTGTAAAACTCTATTGTATCAAAAATAAGGTAATGGTTTTCCCCTCTATTGTTGATTACAATCTTTACAAATCTGCTGCCAAGATCTATCCCCCCTGCGATCATTTTTTTCTACCCTCAAGCATCTCTATGAACGACTCCAATCGTATTTTTGTCCTTGCATCAAGACTTTCTGGGTCATTCCCCTCTATCGTGATGACAGGAATATTTAATTCCTTTTTTATTACTACATCCTGAATCTGTCTGTAACAAAAGGATTGTACGTAGTGAATTATCCCATCTATCTTCCTTTCTTCTATCTCTTTCTTTATATCCCTTAACCTATGAAAAATATCATAGGGATAGGTATAATCTAAAAAATTTTGATAGTAATCATCTCCCATAAAAGGCATTGAGAATTGGCGCTGCACCTCATTAAAAACCACCGATACCGACTTTGAGTCAAGAAACTGGTAAAGATCGGTAAAAATAGTTGGAACTCCGATTATCCCAAGGCATATCCTATTTTTTATCGGTTTTCTACCGGCTGCCTTTGACAGAAAACTATCGAGATCCCTTTCAAATTTTTGAACATCTGAATTGAAATCTGTTGATGAAACAAGCCATAGATGGTTTTCAAATCCGCTTACATACCCATCTACCGTAAGCTTATCCAGAAGAATCAGCTTTTTTCTCAATGGCATTAAAGATCTGGCTATTTCCTGAGTTTTCCGCAGATCACCCCCAAGTGATAAAGCAAGCTGCTCAATCTCCCTTTTTATAAAGCTGTATTTGTCAAGATCTCCATAGGGATATGAAAAGGTATGTACCTTCACACCTTCCCCCCTAAAAATCTCTATAAGGGCATGGGTATTGCTACAGTCACCCTCTATGACAGCCACAACCTCATCAACATTTTTCTCCATAACAGCTGTAAATATCCCCTTTATCCAATTGCAGCTGTTTTTAGGAAACCCATACTCTTCTGCAAAATCGATTTTTTTATAAGGGGACTCAGAAGTTATAAAAACATTATTTAGATCTACAGGAATTTTATCTGCTGAAAGTATTACTTCTACAGGTATTGTAGTTGTAAAGCCAACTCTTTTCATGATAAGCTAAAATCTATATACCTTCTTATTTCATTATGCAATCCAGTTCTATTTTTGAAAATAATCGTATTCTTTTCAAAAAAATTGTCTATCTCTGCAAAATCGGCAAGATCAACTTCTCTGCCATCATTGAGAGATACCCTTATCACCTTGGTGAAATCGTTCTCCTTTAGAACTTTACCTTCGATAATCTCATCTTTTTTTAACAGCTTGATGGATATATTGTTTTGATCACGATTAAAATCGATCTCTTCCCATCTCATATTCTTGTAAATAATCATCCACTTAGACATATATGCTCCTGATTTGAAAACTTTAAATAATTTAAATATGACTTTTATAAAAAAGTTCAAGAACAAATTTCAGATTAAATGTGGCTTTTGCATATTTCTATAACCTTTGATGCAATTTTAGTAAGATTTTCCCTTAGTTCATCAGAAAGTTCCTCTCTAAACTGGAAATTTTTTGCTCCAATGGCAACAATGTACCATTTACCTTTAATATAACCAGTCTTTAAACCTAACTGATACAGATCGATAAGATCTATCCCATGGAGTAAAGATCCTTCTCCATCTATTTCAGAGATATCCTTCAGAAAAACCTCCCCTTTTTCTACAGTTTCATCTGCGTCAACTATAAATATATTGTTGTACTTTGAAAAGTCCAGCAGATCTTCAGGTAGAATCTGTAAGAGACAAATTGAGTCAAAATCACATAAGTCTTTTTTTATGAAATCCAATACCGATTTTCCTATACCATCATCGCCTCTTAAAATATTCCCTATAGATACGATGAGATTTTTCCCATTATTTATCTGACTACCTCCCTTAGTTTCATACCTTTATGGCTATAAATCTCTATTTTAAATGGCATTTTCCCGATAGCGTGCGTTGAACAGCTCAAACAAGGGTCATAGCATCTGATAACCCCCTCAATTCTGTTTAAAAAACCTTCCTTTACCTCATCACCTTTTATATATCTTTTTGAAGCCTGAAGGATCCCCATATTCATGGCAAGGTTATTATGACCTGTAGCTATAATAAGGTTTGCATCCTCAACCAATCCATTTCTATCTACTCGGTAATGATGGATTAAAGTCCCCCTTGGAGCCTCAGATATACCTATCCCTTCAGATGAGTTGACACCTGCAGCTGCTTTGACATGATCATCGTAGGTTATTTCGTTGTTTAAAAGTTCTTCTATCTTTTCTACTGCAAATATCATCTCAATAAGCCTTGCATAGTGATTCATGAAGGAGGCATTTGCAATTCTACCAGCTATACTTCTATAGTCAGCCAATTCCCTATCTGCCACATTAGTTCCACACTTTTCAGCGATATTAAGCCTTGATATCGGCCCAACCCTATAT
>JAIWOA010000141.1 GCA_020217115.1 Calditerrivibrio sp.
CCTCCTCTTTTTATCGCTGTAATATATATGGCTGGCTTATCCTCTACAGGACATTTGTACTGACAGATTCCACATCCGATGCATTGTTCCGGGTTTATATGGGGTTGTTTTAAGATGATATATTCCCCATTATATTTAAGAGTTTTTATCTCTTTAAAATATATAGCTTTAGGTGATGTAGGACAATGTTCTTCACAAACCATACAATTTGTTTCAAAGGCATATGGTAAACAGCGATTTTTATCAAAATATGCTGTACCTATGACAAATTTTTTCTTACTATCTATGGATAATTTCTTTATTGCCCCTGTTGGACATACCTGACCGCATAGATTACAATTGTAAAGACAATAGCCAAAATTTCCTTTTCCAATGGGTGTCCATAAACCTTCAATCCCAGCTTCTATAAAAGCTGGCTGTAAAAAATTTTCCGGGCATACCTTCATGCAAGCTCCACATCTTATGCAGGTGGATAAAAATTCCGATTCAGGTTTACTACCAGGTGGCCTTATCAGATCAGGGTTTCTTTCTCTGGGTATCTTTGATACTTTTATAAGTGAGATACCAGATATTGCTGAAATCAATGATGCCACAACATACCTTCGTCGAAGATCTATTTTGTGGGGTTTTAAGGATATTTTGTATTCTATCGATGGACAGCTGGAAGTGCAACTTAGCAATAGCATACACTCAGATGAGCTAAAATCTTTACTACCAGGTCCTGCATTTGCTGCACATACTTTGCTACATTTCATACAACTATAGCAGGTTTCATCTTTTTTAGAAATTTTAAATACTGCATATCTGGATATTATTCCATATAGAGCACCCAGAGGGCAAAGGGTAGTACACCATAGACGTTTTATAAAAAAATTTAAAAATAATATTATTACAAAGAAGATACCTATAACTATAGATTGTGAATAGTAGAAATTTTCCCTTCCCAGTATATTGTAAAATATATAATTTTTCGTAGTTTCCGGTAATATATTTATATCATATCCATAGGAGACAATGGGTAGTAAAAAGACACCAAAGCTTCTTACCAGAATTGATAATGGGTCAAGATAACCAGATAGATTTATTTTGAAGGTAGCAAAGATAATAATAATTAGGAGTATAATATATTTTGGTTTATAAAATTTTGGATCAAAGCTGGTTAACTGTTTAAAAGGTGATATTTTACTAAAAATATGGTTTATTGTCCCCATTGGGCATACCCATCCACAAAAAAATCTACCAAATACAAAAGTAAGAATTACCAGAGGTAAGCTAAGGATGAAAATCTTTTCTATTGAGATGTTTGCAATGAGTGTTGTAAGTAACAGTAGAGGATCTATTGCAAAGATATATTTTATCCCACCTTTTAGTTTCATCTCATCTGAATATATACCACTATCTATTATAGCAGATAGAAAAATATATAAAAATAGCAGTAGAAAAAAGATCTGGGAGATAATTCTAAATCTTTTCATGCCTGATATTCATGTTTGTGGTAAAAATATTCCCCAAACCATTTTTTGAGGCGATAACCATATATTGCACATCCGTAGGATCAAAGCCAAGATAGCCTGCTGAGACTGCATCAGCAGCCACAGGATCAATGGAAACTACGATTCTATTTAACTGTTTTACAGCATTTAGATCACCACCTGTTGGTCCACCACTAAGCATTACCCTTGTGCAATCCACTACGGTAAGTGTTGGTCTGAAGAAGTTTGCCAGCTCAAATATTGCTTGATGTAAGTTTTGATGCAAGAATCCTCTGTTGCCACCTATTGCTCCCATCCAGTTTTTCATACCTATCGTAACTTTGGAAGATGAATGGTTTTTAGCTACAGGGACATTTATCACTTTATTAGCAGTTTTGAATATCTCAAGTACAGGCCAATCAGTAATAAATTTCCCGGCAATATTCATATTTTTGTAGTGGCGACTTTGCGGTATGAATACATTTGCATTTTCTTTTTGTGCCAGCAGAGGTATTTTTGACAAGTTAAAAACATTCCTGGGATTGTCACATGCATTATCTGTTACAAACACCTCCTTTGCTCCAGCTTTAAAACATAGGTTCACAATCTCTGCAACTACTTCATGATTTGTGTTTGCTGCAAATTCAGGTTCCCTTGCCCATGCCATATTTGGCTTTACAGCGACTATGTCACCTTTTGTTATAAACCTGTCTATACCTCCAGCCATTTCAATGGCAGATCTGGTGGCTTTTCTATGGTTGCTGGACTCTGATACATATACATAGCTTTTATTTGCACTGGCGGATAGATCTATTGGGCTATTTAGCATTGTGATTGTAAAGGCGCTGGCTTTTATCAAATTTCTTCTATTAATCATATCTACCTCCAGAGGTCAAATATGGTTATTGAGGAGCTCTAATCTAACTATTTGAGATCATATATATTATAATAGCAGAAAATTCTGGAGATCTCCTTCAAATTTAAATATTTTTATCTTAAACTATATCAGAAGATTAGAATTTACAGTTTTGGTTAACTAATTACCACGGATATTTTAAAAAGGTGTATTAGAAGGATCAGAATCTGCATAGGAATAAATCTTTGAATTAAACTATGTAACGAATTGGCTCTATTTTAATGCATCGGAATAAATTTTTGACTTAAACCCTCCTCATCACCCCTACTTATATTCCCTGTCAAATACAAATAACTAAATTTTAAAAATATTTCCATAGGAAAAATTCCTAAATCGGTATTTGGAGAAAAACCTTTGTGCCATATTGATCTGAAGTGATACTAATTGTACCACCTAATAGGAAAACCCTTTCTCTTACAGAGGTTATACCGAAATGTGTTTTTATATCGATATTGTCCAGATCGAACCCCACTCCATCATCTTCAACATTTATAAGTAAGAAATCCCCCTTTTCCATCAAATTTATTAATATAAAGGTTGCCTTTGAATGTTTTATGGCGTTTGTTAACAGCTCTTTGACTATTCTCATTATGTGTATCTGATTTTCTTTGCCAATACTATCAAATTTATTAAAATTATTTTTTAATATAAATTTTATGTTTGAATGTTTAATAGTACATTCCTTTATGAAATGTTCAAGGTAAACTTTTAATCCCAGATTAACGAGAAGTAACTTATCTTCATCTAAGACCATATTTCTTAATACCTGAATCTGCTTTTTTAAAATCTCGGTAAGTTCAGATTCATTCTTTTGTTGTAAAACTATCAAAAGGTAGTTTAAATCCTGAATAACGTTGTCATGTATATCCCTTGCAATCCGATCTCTCTCATTTTCTTTAGCTGCAATGATCTCCCTTATAAAATCCCTTGTTTTTATCTTTTCTAAATGATATTGATAACTTTGGGACAGTTCTTTAAATTCTATAATGTCTCCGTCATATTGGTATGGTTTACTCTGCTCCAGATAGTTTTTAATCTGTTTTAATGGATTTTCAACTTTTTTCTTAAATATGTTTATAAGCTTTAGATATATTGAATAAAAAATCGTAAGCAATGATATGTTAAAGAGTATCCAGCTGATGACAAAACCATCTGTAAAAGGCTTTGTATTAAGCTGGTAAATTAAAGCAAATTCTCTATGTTGGCTTATAACACCAAAGAGCTTTATTTCATTAAAATTTCTATAAAATATCATTTTTTGTGGGTTATTGAGCAGATTTTTTACAGTTGTTTGGTCAGCTATTTCAATGTTACCATGTAGCTTGACGTTTACAAAATCTTTTCCAAGATAGACATGATAAAGTGAATAATCTAAATTGTTATATCTGTTGCCTATAAGTTTAATTGAATCGAGTATCTCTGAAAAGATAGATATTTTATAACCTAATTGCAGGTATAATTCTTTTTCAGGGATATATTTGAGAAGATAGAGATACATCGTTTTGTTATCTGAATTCAATACTGGATAATCGACAAGCAGCTCTCCACTTTTTTTGCCTCCCGGAATGTTACAATACAATCTGGACAAGTATTTAAATCAAGCCCTTTTTCTCTCTGGTTTGTAGTGTCTAATATTATTTTTTCCTCAGATATGATAGCAACTTCATATGTTTCAAGGTAATTTTTTTGTATATATTCCTCTATCTCTTTTACCGTTTTCAGAACATTTTTTTGTAATTCTCCTCCACAACAGAGAAGATACCGCGTGAAAAGTTTACTTTGTTATCCATGTCGACTCTGATTTTTTTAAAAATTGAATCTCCTAAAGAGACAACAGCAGTGGCATGATTTGTAAAATAGTTATACAAAACATATGATGTTATAATACTGAAGGCAATATAGATCAATACTATACTCACTGCGAGGTATTTATAATATTTCTTTATTAGATCTGATAAGCTTATCATATAGATATAAGATTTAACCTTAATGCTATTTTATATATTTGTATATCTGATTTTATGGACATTTTGGATATTATGGAACTTCTTTGATTTTCCACAGTTTTATAGCTTTTACCCATGATAGATGCAATTTCCTTTGGATTTTTCCCCTCTGCGAGAAGTTTAAACAGATCTTTCTCTGCTTGAGTCAGGCTAAAATATCTTGAAGCCATTTCTGATATGGTCAATGATTCAATACTATCTTTATACTCTTCATCTAAAAATACTTCACCTTGCATCACTTTTTTGATACCTTCTATAAGGTTTTCAAAGAGATTTTCTTTTTTGATATATCCATTAGCCCCCCTATTTAAGAGTTCATTTACCAAAAAGTAGCTGTTGTATGAGGTGATGATTAGAATTTTAAATCCCCTCTTAGAATTTTTTGTCAAGAACTTTGTTCCATCATCCACTGGTAGGTTAAGATCAAGGGTGACTAAGTCGATTTTATTATTCGAAATAATATCTTCAGCTATACTTAGATTGTTAGCCTCATATATATTAGGAGTTGGGCCGTAATTTTGTAGAATGGAGATCATACCTTTTCGGAAAAGTGGATGATCATCAATTATTAGTATATTTAAATTTGAAATACTCATCGTTTTTCCTTAAAATTTATTATATTTTTTGTATTATAAAGTCAATTTATTTTATAGATATTTCTATATCTCCTATTCCATTTAAACTGTTTATCAGTGAGATCTTTTCAAATTTATCAATATCTTTAAATTTTATCTCCTCAACACTAATTTTCCCAATATCTATCAATTCTTCTCTTTTTGTTCCCCTTAACAAATAAGTATTTGGTGTAAACCATTTTGTTCCATCAAATAGAGCAATATTAGAAAAAGTAGTATCTGTGAGATAACCTTTTACTACAAAAATTGGTTCGGTTATCTCTGGGTATTCTAACTTTTTTTTGTATTTTGTAAAGCAGCTCCTATCTTCGTATTTGTATTCATATTCTATATCATCATCAAATACGTATACTATTTTTTCTATTTTTCGTCTTTTGTATTGGGAGATTTCTATTGAAAATCTATCTAACTCGTAGCTAATTCTCATTTTTGACAAAACCTTAGGGATTTCAATTCCATTTAAAACTTTTTCAATATTGAGGGTTTTATCTTCAGTATAGAAATTCTTAAAAGTATTGTTAACTCTCCTCTGATGATAGGGAAGGTTAAAGATTACACCATTTTCTACTTTTATAGTTTCAAAGAATTGGTACATATATTTTATCCAACATCTCCTTATATTCAAGATCTACATCGCTGTAGATTGTTATCCCCCCACCACTTCTATAAAATAGATTGTTCCCTACTCTTTCGATAAATCTTATAATTACACAGCTATCTAACATATTCCCATCAAATATACCAGCTATTCCAGTATAAAAACCTCTGCTATCTATTTCACAATTTTTGATAATTTCAAGGGTCTTTCTCTTTGGTGCCCCCGAAATTGATCCAGCAGGTAGAATTTTTAAAATTAATTCGGCAAGACTTCCATCATTCTTTATCCTTCCAGATATCTTTGAGCTTGTCTGAAGTAAAGTGGTTCCCATCTTTTTTATCTCGGATACAAAACGAAATTTTTCTACCCTTACATCGTCAGCTATAATACTTAGATCATTTCTCAAAAGATCTACCACTGTTATATGTTCTGCTAATTCCTTTTCATCTTCAACTAGCAATCTTTTTGAGTTTTCATTTAACAGTTCCCGCGTCCCCTTCATTGGAAAAGTAGATATTATTCCATTTTCTATGGTTATGAATCTTTCTGGAGAAAAAAATAGGAAATCGTCATACATTTTTATTTTATAGCTTGCCTGTGCATATAAAAATATCTCTTCAAAGGTCAAATTTGTTTCTATTTTTGTAGGAAAGGTTAGATTTAGAAGGTATGAATCCCCCTCCTTGAGATTTTTCATAATTCTATCAAATTTTTTTTCGTACAAAGATCGCTCAATAGGGTATTTTTTGAGATAAAAACTATCTATCCCTGTCTTGCAAATATTAGAATTAGTTTTGCCATTAAAGAAATAAAGCACCTCTCTGCTATTTTCTAAATTTTTAAGTTTATCAATGAAGAAATTTTCTACATTAAAATCTATAAGAAAAAGAAAAGGTTCACCACTTTCATAAAATGTATCAAATATGCTGATAAACTGTTTTTTATCTTTCTCATATTTCATTAACTATATCTCCTTTTGTAGGATTTTTTAGAATTTTAATGAATTATTTTTATAAATTATCGATAAGTTCATGATATAGTTATGAAAGCCTAAACTGTACAATATATTAATTATCAGTAACCCTCTCCCACACAAACTCACCCAGATTCCTCTGGACTTTGTCAAATTTTAACCCCACAAGGTATATCTCCTTACCCTCATTTAGATACTTTTCATAATACCTTTTCTGTTTTATCTGAGATAGAGGATCCTCATCCGTTACCTTGATCTCCATGATATATATTGCATTGGAAAACTTTACCGT
>JAIWOA010000142.1 GCA_020217115.1 Calditerrivibrio sp.
GTACCATATGCTAAGGAAAAGTATGTTTTGGGTAACCTTAAAACACTTTTTCTGGTTTTAGCCGGATCTGCTGTACAAAAATATATGAATAAAATAAATGATGAACAGGAAGTTCTTCTTTCACTGGCTGATATAGCCATCAATATTTTTGCTTTTGAAAGTGCTGTATTAAGAAGTGAAAAATATAGACTAAAAAATAACAACAAGAAATCTGAGATGATGGAAGCTGCAACTAAGGTATTTGGTTTTGAAGCTGTTGAGGCTATAAGCAAAGCTGCAAAGAAGGTTGCATTCTTTGTTGAAGAGGGTGATAATCTTACAATTTTGTTAAGTGGAATAAGAAGATTTACAAAATATGATGTTACTGGGCTTTTAAAGTATAAAAAGCTTCTTGCAAATGAGATGATAGAAAAAGAGAAATACCTCTTTTAGTTCCAAAGACAAACCTCCTCGTTTTATGTTTCGGGGTCATACATCTATCTGTATGACCCCGTTTCAATTATACTTCTATAGTCAGATATTCTTCAAAAAATGTTGAAAGGTGCATTACTTTTATATTTTCACCTTTTTTTAGCAATCCACCCTCTATCTGCATTACACATCCCGGACAGTCAGTGAGCAGAATATCTGCTTTTGTATCCTTTATATTTGATATCTTTTTTTCCAGAATACCGCTGGATATACCTGCAAAGTCAACTGAATAGCTTCCGCCAAATCCACAGCATACATTGCTATCCTTTAATTGTATAAAATTTTCCCCCAACAAACTTTTCAAATATTCCTCAGCCGAATCTCCAAGCCCCCTTCCCTGATGACATGGAGTGTGGTATGTTACTTTAAAATTCTCCTTAATTTTAAGCTTTATTCCCAATCTTTGTAAATATTCTCTGAATGAGATTACTTTTTCTTCAATTTTTTTTGAAATTTTAAAAATATCTGGGTCATCGGCAGTGTATTTGTTAAAATCCTCCTTTATTGCCATTCCACAACTTGGACAAAGAACGATATATGCATCATATTCATCTGGATTTCCCATGAATTTAAGGTTTTTAAGGATAGTTTTTTTGCCACTTTCACCATCTCCAGCGTGAAGTGCTGGAAGCCCACAACAAACTTGAGTTTCTGGTATGTTAACATTGATGCCAGCTCTATTTAAAACTTTTACCAATGCAGTACCCATATATGGATAAAAATATTCAACTGCACATCCGGGATAGAAAAAGATATTTTTTTCAGAATCTATCTTTTGGTTTATTTTTTTATATGAGTTTGAGAATGTCTTAGAGGCAACGGAGGGAAGCACTCTAAAATCCTTATTTTTGGGGAGTGGGGATACTGATAAGTGCCTTTTATCTTTTGCAAGGATAGGCTTTTGAAAGAATGATGCTGCTTTCATTGATAAGCTAAACAAAGTTGGGTTTGATATAACTTTTCCATAAATAAATTTTTTGCTGGCTGGTATACCATATTTGTTTGATATATTGATATTTAATTCTGCAATAATCCCCTGTAGATCTATTCCAGCTGGGCATCCCTTTGAACACGCCTTACAGCCGATACAAAGCTTCAAAATATCTTTTGCCTTTTCATCTCCATGAAACATTGCAGTGAGAATTGTTCCAATTGCACCAATATAGATGTGACCAAAGGTATGCCCCCCTACCATTTCATAGGCAGGACATATATTTGCACAGCTTCCACAACGTATACACTTTAAAGCCTCTTTTAAAACAGGGTGATCAAAAAATCCAAGCCTTCCATTGTCTAAAAAAACAAAATGGGTTTCTTTGTTACCTGTTTCATTTTTTATTGATTCATTTTGACCTTTTATCCATGTAACATAGGTGCTTATGATCTGGCCAGTTGCGGCCTTTGGTAATATTTTTATTACCTTTAGTGCTTCTGAAAAGTCTTTTACGAGCTTTTCATAACCTAAAAGTACTATATGTACAGGAGGGACTGTAGATGTCAACCTTCCATTCCCTTCATTTGTTACAAAAGCGATAGCTCCACTGTTTGCCACTGCTACATTCGCCCCAGTGATACCTACTTCAGCCTTAAAATAGTAGTCCCTTAGATATTTTCTGGCAATTTTTACCATTTTATCTATATCGTTATCATCAATATCCTCACCGGTGTATCTTCTAAATATCTCAGCTACCTGCTGTCTTGATTTATGAATAGCAGGCATAACCATATGGGAGGGGTGTTCTTTTGCTATTTGAAGTATCCATTCCCCCAGATCTGTTTCTATCGGGTGTAAGTGTTCTTTTTCGAGGTAGTCGTTGAGCTTTATCTCCTCTGAAGTCATAGATTTTGATTTTACAATATATTTTGCATTATGTTTTTTACATACATCTGCAATGTATTTGCAGGCATCTTCAGCTGTATCTGCTTGATAAACTTTAGCACCAGATTTCTCAGCATTTTTTTTAAATTCAGCGAAAAGGTCTAATATCTCCTTTTTATTTCGACTTTTTCTTTTGCTAAGATCCTGCACAAGAAGGTCAAAATCGATACCTTTAAAGGCATTTTCCCTTGAGATTTTGTAAGCTGAAGCAAAATTTTTTAAATTATTAAAAAGTATCTGATCCTTTAAATTTTCTGAAATTTTTGTATGTATATCCATAAAGCTACCTCTCTTCCTGGACAATATAAATGTTCATTCTTACTGGTCCATGTACACCAATGGTAAGAACTCTTTCTATATCTGCGGTTCTACTTGCCCCAGTTATAAAAGCAATAAAATTGGTATCTTCGGTCATCTCTTCTGAAAGTATGAATTCAGCTTCTTCCAATTTCTCCATAATATCCTTTTCATATAATAAAATATTCAATTCCTCTGCCAATGATGAAGCTAACCTTATCTTTTCACTCTTACTTTTGAGTATAACCGTACCTGTTTCCGCTATGGCAGCAGATGCTTCTATGAAAGACTTATCTATACCTCTTTCATCTATTTTGCAATCTTGATAATAATTTGCTTTATTCAGGCTAATAAAATCAAAACCTTCCCTTTCGATGATAAGTGGGAGGTCGCTATTTTTAATAACAATGTTTTTGTTTCCTACCAGGGAAGACATTTCTATGAACTTACCGAGGGTTAAATTTGACATGTCACACCTCTGCTTATTGGTATTACCAAATTATATAAAGTTTTATTTAAAGTCAATAAAATTATTGCAAATTACCGATTTTTATTGTAGTTTATTAAAATTATTTTATAATAAAATTGATAATACCAGAGTGTGAGGTTTTGATGTTTCAGAAGATAAAACCGAAGAAGATCAGTGACGAAGTTTACGAACAGATAAAAAGTATAATATTATCAGGGAAGTTAAAGCCTGGTGAAAAGCTTCCCCCTGAAAGGGAGTTAGCCCTCGAACTTGGCGTAAGCAGGACTGCCCTCAGGGAAGCTATACAGCGCCTTGATGCACAGGGTTTTATCTATCAGGTGCATGGTGGTGGGACTTTTGTAAAAACAATTACAAATGGAATTTTAGATAGTGCTATTGAAGAGTTTGTGAAAAGGGATGAAGCTATATTTGATTTGATGGAGATAAGAAAAATCCTTGAAACATGGGGAGCATATACTGCAGCACAGAGAGCAACAGAGGAAGAGATAAGTAATATGGAAAAATTTCTTAATGAGATGTTTATTGCCAAGGAAAGGGGTGAAATAGGCCATCTTTCAGATGCAAACTTTCATCTGGCGATATCCCATGCCACCCACAATGTCATGCTGATACATCTGATGAAGAATCTTTTTTATTGGATAGAAAAAGTTAGCTATGAAGTAAGGTCTCGGATGTACACAAACCCTGAGAGCCATGCAGATCTTTATCAGCAGCACACAGATGTATATATTGCAATATTAGAGAGAAATCCAGAAAAGGCATATAATAAAATGCTTACCCATATGGAATACATTGTTTGTGAATTAAATAGAATTTTTAAGAAAAATAAAAAGATATGAAATATAATTAGTTAAATCTTTATTGTTGACAATTAGTAAAGCATCATGTAATATAAAATATAGTTATAAAATTATTTTGGAGTTATTTTTATGAGAAGAGATAAATCTGAATATTCGGTACAGGCAGTTGACAATGCCCTTGATATTCTTGAGTTTTTAGGCGATGTAGATGGTGAACTAAGTGTTACAGAAATAAGTGCAAGGTTAAACCTTACAAAAAGTAATGTGAATAAGCTTCTTGCAACACTGGAATATTTTGGCTATGTTGATGTCAATAAATATACTGGTAATTATAAACTTGGAGTAAAAACTTTTCAGATTTCTCAGGCATATTTTAATAAACTAAACATTATAGATTCTTCCGTTAAAATTATGACCGAACTTAGAGATAAGGTTGGAGAATCTGTCTATATAAGTGTTTTAAGGGGTTCTAATGTTGTATATCTTAATGTTGTGGAGACGCTGAAATCTGTCAGAGTAAGACCGAGAATAGGTAATGTAGGGCCTGCCTATGCAACTGCTACCGGGAAAGCTCAGCTGGCATTTTTAGAAGATTTTTCTCCAGAGAAGGTTTTTAAAGATAATTTTGTGAAATTGACTAAGAATACTATTGATAATGTGGAATCTCTGAAGGAACACCTTGATAATGTAAGACAGACCGGTTTCGCTTTAGACCTCGAAGAGTATGAGGAAGGGGTGGTTTGTGTAGCAGCTCCAGTGTTTAATTTTATGAAGAAAGTTATTGCAGGTATAAGTATTTCTGCTCCAATTATGAGGATGTCTGAGGAAAAGCTGGTTAAAGATGTTGCTCCTCTGGTAAAAAATGCTGCAAAGCAGCTATCTTTTAAATTTGGCTATAAAGATAAAAAGTAGTTTATCTATTAATTTGTTATAGTTTTTAAGATCAGTAATGTTTAGTTAGAATTTTTATTACATATAAATTTCATACAAGTTTATTTCTAAGTATTTTTTTATTAAATGTTAATTTAGTTGATTTTTATGTAATAATATAGTATTTTTTTTCTATATTCTAAGTTACAGTAAAAAAACTGTAGGAGTTTATTCTATGAGTATAAGGGCAAAATTGATTTTATCTTTTTCTCTGATGTTTCTTATGATATTGTCTGTGTCGATTTATTCTTACCTTAACAACAAAAGAAATGGTTATTTTGTAGAGGATATGTACAAAACTAAGATGAAGTCTGTGGAGAATATGTTTCGTATATATCGTAATACTACAAACGCTTTCGATAATTTACTTTTAATTCAGAGGGATTTAAAAGATGTGGGGATTGATAAGCTTATAGAAAAAAGTAGAAAATCTTACGTTTTTTTAGATGAAGCTAATAGATCTTTGGAGTTAATTAAAGACAAGGTAACATCTGAAACATTTCCAGAATTAATGGTGTCTATGGGTAAGCTTTTGTCTTTAACAGGTAATGTAACTAAGTCTCTGGAGTTAAAGGATACGCCAAAGGCTTCAGAACAGATTGATGAAATTGCGGATGAAGTAGGAAATACAAAGGAACTGATACTTGCTGTTGTCGATGATATACAATTTGGGGCAAAGGATTTTTATGATAATTCTGTCAAAATCTATAAAATGTCCATTGTCATACTATCGTCAGTAATAGTGGCAAGTGTAGTTATATTTATTTTAATAAGCTTTTTCCTGGAGAGGGGAGTTATTAATCCTATAAATAACACTACAAATATGTTGAAAGATATTTCAGAGGGGGAAGGTGATTTAACAAAACAGATTTTAGTAAAAGATGGTAAGAAGGATGAAATCTCTCAGTTAGCAACATATTTTAATAGCTTTGTATCCAAACTTGAAGGTATTGTAAGGGATCTCAGGGGTCTTGCTGATCAGAACAATGAGGAAACAAGATCGATAGCAACAATAATGGAAGAATTGGATAATACTGCTTCATCTTTAAATGATATAGTCTCTTCACTGTCCTCATCTATTGAGGAGATGAGTTCGAATGTAAGGGTCATTGCTGATAATTCAAATGAGCTAACTTTGATGGCAGAGGATGTTGATAGTTCGGTCAGTGAAGGCAGTAAAAGTGTTGAGGAAAGTATAAATAGAATTGGTAGAATCGGAAGAGAAACTGGCCAATTATCGGAAGTTTTTATGGCATTTAATGAAAGTGTGAAGAAGATTGAGGAAGTGGTTAACGTTATCAATGATATTGCCGATCAGACAAATCTTCTTGCTCTAAATGCTGCAATAGAAGCTGCAAGGGCTGGGGAATATGGTAGGGGATTTGCTGTTGTGGCTGATGAGGTAAGAAAATTGGCGAGCAAGACATCAGATTCCACAAAGGAGATAGAAGATATAGCTAAAAGTGTAAGTAGGGAATCAACTACAGTTCAAAATAAAATAGAGAATGTGAATAGTGAGGTTGCTGTTGGCATAGAAAAGGTATCAAAGTTAAATATGGTATTTGATAGGATTGCTCACAATGTTGAAGGCTTAAAAAATAAGATAAATGAAATAAATATATCTATAAATGAACAATCAGTAGCAATGGGTGAGCTTGCTGTACAAACTAACAATCTGACATTAAGTGCTCAGAATGTAAAGAATTCATTGGATATGGGAGTAGAGTCGTCAAATAATTTAGAGAAGATTGTCGGAAATATGAATAGGATTGTAGGTGTTTTTAAGATTAAAAGTTAGATTATTTTTTTAAGAATATATTATATGAGAAGTCTTTATTTTAATATTGACTGCTATTTTTTGTAAGTTAAGTAAAAAAATATTGACAGTTAATCAAATATAGTGTAAAGATTTAGTCCTTTTTGAGAAATTTATACGAGGTGAATTAATGGCTCATACAGCTTCTGCAAAGAAAAGAATCAG
>JAIWOA010000143.1 GCA_020217115.1 Calditerrivibrio sp.
TCATGGAAACCTATACTTTTTAGGTAATCTATATCATCTGAATCAAAACGAAGATTTTCAAGATAATCAAATACAGTTTCTAAACCAGCAAAAATCACATAGCTTCCACTAAAGGGGGAGCTTCTGAAAAAGTAATCGAACACTACTCTCTTATCTGCCTTACCTGTAAGTAGGAACCCCTGTGCCATTGTTAATTCGTATAAATCTGTATATAAACCAATATGCTTACCCAACATCATAAAGCCATTATATCTTATAAAAATTTTTTTTCAATATAATAGTTGTAGTCTCTATCTATTTTTCATAAACAAGTTAGATTTAGATACATTTATCCATCAACTAATACCCACCCACCATCAATATCTAATTGTTTAGCTAAACTCTCAAGGAAATCATACGAATTCACAACTCAACACTAAAAAATCAACATTATTGTTCCTCCTGAATATAAGTCTCAAAAGATTCATTACGCTACTTAATTTCCTCAGGTTGTAAAAATTTCATCTATATATTTCTTAAATTCTTTATAGTTGTTTTGTCTTTTTACAATTTCAGTCCCTATAACAAATCCATCTGCATACTCCATGATAGTTTTTGTGTCAGCTTTGGTTTTTACACCAAACCCCAAAATCACCTTCTTATCAATCTCTTTTTTTATTGAGATATATTTGGATCTGAGCTCTGAATTATTAAAGTCTACCTCACCACCAGTTATCCCCCTTACACCAATAAAGTATATAAAATCCCCCTCAGCATTAACAAGTTTTTTTATGGCGTTATCCCTTGATTCAGGTGTTAGGAAATTTATTATATCTACCTCGAGCCCCAATTTATAAAAAAAGTTGTGACCTCTGTTGGGAAGATCGGCAAGGATAAGACCATCAACTATACCTTTTGCTATGTCTGAAAACTTTTTTACTCCAAACTTGTAAATGATATTTGAGTAGGTCATAAGGTATACTTTCTTTTTTTTAAGCTCCCCTATCAGGTCGATTATTGATAAAAGATCATAACCTCTTTCGGCTATTTCATTGGCAGCCTTTGCTATGGTTGGTCCATCTGCTACAGGATCGTTGAATGGTATACCTATCTCTATAAAATCTATATTTGAGTTCATCGCATAGGTAAGTTCTTTTTCAAAAGTCTTTTTATCTGGATAGTCTGCCAATATATATATCCCTTTCATAAAATCCCCTTTTCTTTTTCATATTCATTTACTATACCCATATCCTTATCCCCTCTCCCAGAAAGGAGTAAGAGAACCTTTTTACCCTGAAAATTTTTATGATGTTTCAAAAAATAACCTACTGCATGGCTTGATTCGAGAGCTGGTAGTATCCCCTCATACTTTGTCATGAGATAAAATCCTTCCATAGCTTCATCATCGTTTACAGAATCGTATTTTACCCTGCCAATGGAATGTAAATAGGCATGTTCAGGGCCGATCCCAGCATAGTCAAGACCTGCAGATATTGAATGAACATTGGCAATTTGCCCTATACTATTCTGTACTACATAACTAAGGCTTCCTTGAAATATCCCTTTTTCCCCATGATTTATTGACATTGCATGATCTCCAATTTTTGATGATCTGCCACCAGCTTCGACACCTATCAGATTTACCGTATCTATATCCAGAAATCCTTTGAAAATACCTATTGAATTACTGCCACCACCAACACAGGCTATAACATAGTCAGGGAAAGATTCTTTATTTTCTATGAAAAATTGCCTCGATTCTCTACCTATCACAGACTGAAAGTGTGCAACTATTGTTGGAAATGGGTGGGGACCAAGAGCTGAGCCTATTATGTAATGTGTATTTTCAACATTTGTTATCCAATCCCTCAATGCAGAACTGACTGCATCCTTCAATGTTTTACTTCCTTCATCTACTACCTTTACTTCAGCTCCAAGAAGTTTCATCCTTCTAACGTTTGTCTCCTGTCTTTCAGCGTCTGTTTTCCCCATGTATATTGTACAATCAAGACCTAAAAGAGCAGCAATTGTTGCAGTGGCAACACCATGTTGTCCGGCACCAGTTTCAGCAATTATTCTCTTTTTACCCATAAATTTTGTTATTAAACCCTGACCTATCGTGTTATTTATTTTATGGGCCCCTGTGTGTAGTAGATCTTCCCTTTTTATTAAAAGGGTGGTGTTGTATTTTCTTGAAATATTTTCTGCATAGTATATCGGTGTTGGCCTACCTGCGTAGCTGTTCATATAATATGACAGTTTTTTGTTAAATTCTTCATCTTCTTTTAGTTTTTCAAAGGTTTCCTCAAGCTGATCCAGTGCTGGCATCAGAGTTTCTGCTACAAATTGTCCTCCAAATTCTCCAAAAAAACCTTTCATGTCAGGCTCCTTTTATATTCTGTTATAAATCTTTTCATCAAATGGTAATCCTTTATGCCCGGTGTAGATTCTACTCCACTGGATACATCAACTCCAAATGTTTTATATTTAACAGATATTTCGTAAATATTTTCCGGGTTTAGACCACCTGCGAGAATGATTTTATCCCTATATTCATTTATCCAGTCTGGAAATTCTACAAGAAGACCTTTCCCCTTACTCTTATCAAAGATGTATAGATCATTTTCAATTGTTGGTTTTTCTTCCACTGATAGTATGAGATTTTTGTTGGTAACAGGTTCTGATATCTGAATATAGTCAAAATATTTTTCTACCTCTTTCACATCTTCATATCTTATCCCAACTGCAACCCTTTTTATAAACCCCTTTGCATGTTCAGAAAGGATTATAGATTCTTTGATACCTATAAATCTCTTACTTTTTGGGTACATAACGATCCCTATCGCAGTAAAACCCAGTTCCAATGCACTGTCCAGATCTTTTTTCGTTGTAATTCCACATACTTTAACAAACATTAATGAAACCTCTATACAACTCTTCAAATGCTGATTTTAGATCATTCTTTTTCATCAAAAATGTACCTATCAAAAAGGCATCTGCCCCTGCTTTTCTGAAATCTTCTATATCTTTTGCTGACTCCATGCCACTTTCTGCTACAATAAATCTGTTTCTATCTATGGCTTTAATAATCTCCTTTGCGTTATCTTTGTCTATTTTAAAGGTATTTAGATCACGGGAGTTTACCCCTATCATATCAACATATAGATCCTTTACCCTTTCATACTCCTGCAAGGTATGTATTTCAAGAAGTATTGACAAACCTAATCTTTTTCCATATTCGGATAATCTCTGTAATTCTTCATCTGTCAAAATTGCTGCTATTAATAGTATTACATCTGCTCCATGCTGGTAAGCGTAGTCTATCTGTACATCAGATATGATAAATTCTTTGCAAAGAGTGGGGATTGTCAGATTTCTGGATGCAGTGTAAAGATTTTCAAAGGATCCAAAAAAGTATCTGTCATCTGTCAATACACTTACCATCCCGGCACCATACTTTTCATATCCCTTTACTTGATCTACTATATCTAATTTGTCGTTTATTACACCAGCTGATGGAGAAGCTTGTTTGAATTCTGCTATAAAGGGTTTTTTTGATAGAGAATTAATAGCATTTAGAATATTTTTATCCCTTTGTCTTGATAAAGGTTTTAAGTTTTTTACCTGTTCCCTTTTGTATTCGACAATTTCCAGCAACTTTGAATGCATTATATACCCCTTAAGCTTTCAAGTTTTCTATAGGCATTTCCAGATTTTATATTTTCGTAGGCTATCTGAAAATGTTCTTTTATATCCCCTTTTTTCAACAGGTATAGTGCTACTGAGGTATTGATGGCAAATATCTTTGCTATTTTGTCATCTTCACCTTTTATACCATCTATGAAAAGTTTCACAGCTTCCCTCTGATCATTTACCTGTGGTAGGGGGAAAGGTTCAAAAAATTCTGCTGGATCTATGAAAAATAGATCTATCTCTCCATCCCTTATCAGATAGGCCTTTGTAATGTCTGATGTAGATATTTCATCAAAACCATCATCTGATGAGTATATTAACATATTTTTTTTACCAAGTAGTAGGGCAGCATCTGTGTAGGTCTTTAACATAGATCTTCTACTTATTCCAATTATCTGGTAGTCTGGTTTTGCCGGGTTAGCAAGGGGACCTATAAAATTGAATATTGTAGGTGTCATAAGCTCTTTTCTAATTTTTGCAACATTTTTCAGTGCAGGATGATAAAAAGGTGCAAAGAGGAATACAAAATTATGTTTATTAAAAAAGTCCTGTGCATCATTTTTTTCAAGTTTGCATGGCATATCAAGTAGATTTAGAATGTCTGCAGAACCAACTTTACCTGTTTGAGCTACATTACCATGTTTTATCACAGGGTATCCCATCGATGCGAGGTTTATGGAGACAGCTGTTGAAATATTTACTGTAGATTTTCCATCACCACCTGTGCCGCATGTATCTATAGTTCCTGTCATGTTATGCTCAAAGGGTATCATCTCCTCCATCATAGATTCTACTGCTCCTGCAATCTCCTCTGATGATTCCACCCTTGATTTCATAGAGATCAACACTGATGCTATCTGTGCCTCAGATAGCTCACCTTTTATTATACCTGAAAATAGCTGTTTGGCTTCATCCTTTGTCAATATTCCACCATTGTTTACCTTTTTTATGATATCAAGCATCTTTACCTCCAGATCTGCAAAAATTTATAAAATTCTTTACTATATCTTCTCCATATTCACTCAAATATGACTCAGGGTGAAATTGGACAGCAAATAATTTTAGCTCTTTGTTTTCAAAGGACATGGCTTCGTTGTCTGAATCTGATATTGATGTTATAAATTCCTCTGGGGGATCTACCACAAGGGAGTGGTATCTGACAGCTTTAAAATTATCCGGGATATTATTCAGTAAAATAGAATCCCTTATCTTTATAATTTTTTCCACCTTACCATGCATAATCTTTCTTGCTTTTCTGTAATTATACCCCAAAACATAGCATATCGATTGCATACCGAGGCATACTCCAAAAATTGGAATGGTCCCTTTATATTCAGAGATATATTTTAGGGATGTTCCTGCATTTGATGGATTTGATGGGCCCGGGGATATGATAATCCCTTCAAATTTATCTGGTTTTATAAATTCATCATTCTTTATAATGTATACCTCTGCCCCCATCGATTCAAATAAGGCTTTAAGGTTATATGTAAAGGAGTCATAATTATCAATTAGTAAAAACATTTTTGTCCTCCAGATTTTTTACTCTTTTTACAGCAGTGTCAAGAGCTGCAAGCTTTTTTTCTACTTCAAAAAATTCATTTTCTGGAATGCTATCAAAGACAATTCCTGCTCCAGCTCTAAAAAATGTTTTGTCTTTTTTTACAAGGGCAGATCTGATGGTTATACATGTGTCGAGATTCCCATTATATGAAATATACCCTGTGCATCCTGCATAAAATCCCCTCGGCGATCTCTCATATTTATTGATAAGCTCCATCGCCCTTACTTTTGGAGCTCCAGATACTGTTCCTGCCGGGAATGTTTTTATAAAGAGTTTTAATGCATTTTCCCCCTTTCCCATCTCCCCTTCTACTTCAGATACAATATGAACAACATGGGAATATACCTCTGCTTCAAAACCCTTTGTTACCTTTACAGAATCAAAATTGCACCCTGTATACAGATCGTTCCTTGCAAGGTCTAATAGCATAAGATGCTCTGCAACCTCTTTTGGATCATTGAGAAGGGATTTTTTTACCTCTTCAATATTATCTGATATGGAATAGGTGCCAGCGATAGGTTTTAGTATTGCCCTGTTGCCTACCACCTTCAAATGTATCTCTGGAGAGGAGCCACATAGAACGTAATCATCAAATTTTAAATAGAACATGTATGGGGATGGATTTATATTTCTTAAGGTTCTATAAAGTGTTACAGGATTGATTGATCCTGTTAACGTATATCGATTTGATAAAACGCACTGTATAAGTTCCCCATCTTCTATATCTTTTTTTATCGATTTCACGGTTTCGATGAATTCATCTTTGCTAAAATCTTTTTCTATTTCTATTTCACTGTCAGAGTCAAAATTATCAAAGTTATAATTTAAAATAATATTGGCCATGTTATTTAACTGTTTTACTGCAAGATCGTATCCTTTTTCATTATTCTGTGAAGATTTTACAGATTTTGCAGCATACATTTTCCCGTAATGATTGTCAAAAACATAAAATTCATCTACAAGCATAAGTGCCATGATGTCTGATTTAGCATCTTCCTTTAATTTCTCCCTCAAAAATCCGAAATAGTTTGCCATTTCGTAGCCAAAATAACCTACATAACCACCACAAAAGTCTCCAAATATCTCATCTGTATATCCATTAAATGAGGATATTTCGTTATTTAAATAGTCTATCGGATTCATATCTATCTCAGTTTTTTTCGAACCACTTATAGCAAATAGCTTCCCATTCTTGAATTTGATGACCTTGGATGGATTAAAACCAAAGAATGAATATCTTGAAAATGTTTTATCCATGTTTGCACTTTCCAGAAAAAAAAGGTATTTTTCATTTGAGAAGTTTCTTAGTAGGGTTATTGGAGTAAATAGATCTCCTGCAATCTCTTTGTAAATAGTTACCCTATTATAATTTTTTGAAAGTTCTAAAAAATTTTCTTTGGTAGGAAATATCACATAAACCTCCATATTTTTTTTATAAAAAAAAGCCGCATCTTTTTGAGACACGGCTTTGAGTATACAAATTTAAAGCCGTGCGGTTGTTCCGCACGGCTCATTATCTATAGACACGGGACAACCATCATATAAAATCTGCTGTCCACCACCAATTTTTATTTGTGCAAACATTTAAAATATCCATGGA
>JAIWOA010000144.1 GCA_020217115.1 Calditerrivibrio sp.
GACGAATCCCTTTCCCCTTGACTTGCATGTGTTAAGCGTGCCGCCAGCGTTCGTTCTGAGCCAGGATCAAACTCTCCATCCGAAAATACCTTAGCTCTACTCATTATCTCTGCTGACCTATTCTGTTTTCAATCACTCCCCTCATCAGGGGAAGAGGAATATACACAATCATTATAACTTTGTCAAGAATTATTTTTCATTTTTTTTAAAAGTTTTTTTATGCCCTTTCAGCACTTCCTAACACATTGATATTCTTGTGTTTATAGAGTTTCACAAGCTCTTCCCTTGCAGGTTTCAAATACTTTCTTGGATCAAATTCCTGTGGATTTTTAGCAAGAAACTCCCTTATCTTAGCTGTAAAGGCAAGTCTTCCGTCACTATCTATATTTATTTTACACACAGCACTGGTAGCTGCTTTTCTTAATTGCTCCTCCGGAATACCAACTGCGCCATCAAGTTTACCACCATAATTATTTATAAGCTCTACATATGCTGGAACGACAGAAGAAGCTCCATGTAAAACTATCGGGAAACCGGGCAATCTTTTTTCAACTTCCTCCAAAATATCAAATCTCAAAGGTGGAACACTTTCACCAGGTTTTACTTTAAATTTATATGCTCCATGGGATGTCCCTATCGAAATAGCAAGGGAATCAACACCTGTTTTTGAAACAAATTCTTCCACCTGATCTGGATCTGTATAATGGGACTTTTCAGCAGAAACTTCATCCTCAATCCCGGCCAGAACTCCAAGCTCCCCCTCAACAGTCACATCAAACTGATGAGCATATTCCACAACCTTTTTTGTCAATGCAATATTTTCTTCAAAGGGAAGATGAGAACCATCTATCATTACCGATGAAAAACCATAGTCAACACAGGATTTACAAACTTCAAAAGTATCCCCATGATCAAGGTGCAATGCAATGGGAATCTTGTAGCCAAGCTCTTCTGCAAGCTTTGTAGCACCTAAAGCCATGTATCGCAACATAGTAGCATTGGCATAGTCTCTTGCACCTTTGGAAACCTGAAGGATTACCGGAGATTTTGTTTCAACACAGGCCTGAATAATAGCCTGAAGCTGCTCCAGGTTGTTAAAATTGTAGGCTGGAACAGCATACTTCCCATCCATAGCCTTCCTGAACATCTCTTTAGTATTTACCAAACCTAACTCTCTGTAACTGACAGTCATATCTTCCTCCTTATTTTATAAACATAAAAGTTTTTTTATATTAAGATCAAAAGGTTTCCCAATGATCCCTTCCTCCGTGATAAATGCCGTTATCAATTCAGAATCTGTTACATCAAAGGATGGATTATAAACCGAAACATTATCTGGAGATATCTTGACACCGAAAACCTCTCTAACTTCCTGTGGATTTCGCTCCTCAATAACTATACAAGAACCATTTTCTATACTTCCATCAAAGGTACTAAGAGGGGCAGCGACATAAAAGGGGATATTGTTTTTACTTGCAAGTACCGATAGGGAGTATGTACCTATCTTATTTGCAGTATCACCATTTAGAGCAATCCTATCAGCTCCAACAATGACAGCATCAACTCTACCCTGTTTCATTAAATAACCTGCCATATTATCACATATCAACGTACATTCAATACCATTTTCCATCAGCTCAAAGGCAGTAAGTCTACTCCCCTGCAGATAAGGTCTCGTTTCATCTACAAACACATGTATCCTTTTACCACTATTTTTTGCAGCATAAATAACTCCCAGAGCAGTACCAAACCCTCCAGTGGCAAGTGCACCAGCATTGCAATGGGTTAATATATTAAAATTATCCTCTATCAAACTGCTACCAAATTCTCCAATTCTTTTATTTACAGATATGTCATCTTCATGTATCTTTATAGCCGCATCAATGGGAGTTATGCCGATATCGATCATCTCTTTCATCTTAAGCATTCCCCACATCAAATTAACAGCTGTGGGGCGGGTGTTTATAAGTATTTTATATATATCTTCGAATTTCATCCCCTCCATCAAGCCTAAAACAACGCCATAGGCTGCTGTTACACCAATAGCTGGAGCACCACGCACAACCATATCCTTTATTGCATTAGCAACAGAGGATAGATCAAAACACTCCACAAACTCCTTTACAAAAGGTAATTTTCTCTGATCCAGAAGATACAATTTATCGTTTTTCCAGACAATATGTTCCATAAAAAACTCAGGCAAACATATTTAAATTCATATATATATCTGGCAATTTAACCCTTACCATATCTGTATTATCAACATTACAATTTGGCAAAATATACCCGTAATACTTAAGCCCAAACCCTTCAAAAAAATATTTACCCCAATCGATAACACTTTTGCCATGGTCTCTGTTTGGTGATCCCTGAGTAAATATAAAAAAAACCTTTTTCCCTTCATTAAATTTTGTTCTTCTATCTGAAGTTTTAAAACAGTACCACCTATCCAGAAATATTTTCATCTGGCCTGTAACAAGTCCATAATAATTAGGAGATATTATTATAAAAAGGTCATATTCAAGAAATTCTGGAAGCATACCACCCAACTCATCCCTAACAACACAAAAACTATCATTCTTTCTACAAGAAAGACACCCCTGACAACCCTTCATCGAAATACAATTTAGATGAACAATTTTAGCATTATCCCCCTTCTCATGATATTTTTTTAGTAGATTTTCAGCTATTTCAGCAGAATTCCCTTTTAGTCTTGGAGATCCGTTAACTATTAAAACCTTCATTCAAACTCCTTTCTGAAAATATTTTTATATATTGGACCATCTGGTGTCAGCTTACTTTCAAAAAATGAAATGGATCTAAACCTGAAGTCGATATTAATATTACTAAAAATTTTTATCCTATCGTAAAAGTCTCCGGGATCAAGTAATTTCTTTATTCTACAGATTGTGATATGACCCTTAAAAGGTTTTTCATCAAATGAGATCTTCTCTTTTTTTATAAAATCCCTTAGATTTTCAAACAGAGAGACCACTTCATCAGATCTGTAGCTAACATATAAAACCGAAGGTTCTTCCCCTCTTTTGAAAAATCTTATCCCCGTAAGCTCTGCCGAAACAGTTTTTAATCCTAATGAATCTATGTATCTGCAAATTGCATCTATGTTACCAGTAAAATTTTCAAAAAAAAACAGCGTAGAATGGTAATCTTTTTTTTTAACAAATCTTCCCAAAATACTCATAGAAAAGGACGAAGCCACCTCTTGAAGATAGCTAATAATATTTTCTGGCAGTTCAAGGGCGATAAAGCTCCTCATAAAGATCTGAGCTCCTTCAACATATTGTCAAACAATGTCTTGTAGCTCCTTTCCCTGATAGCATCCCGATCACCTACAAATTTATTCTCTTTTACCATAATTTTGTCACCAATGATAATACAGGTATATACAAGCCCCACTGGTTTATCCTTACTTCCTCCACCCGGTCCAGCTATACCTGTAACAGATGCGGAAATATCTGTTTTGAAAATCTCTTTACACTTTACAGCCATCTCTTTAGCAGTTTCAGCACTTACTGCACCAAATTTTTCCAAAATATTTCGATCAACTCCTAAAAGTTCTTCCTTAACTTTATTTGAATAGGAAACCACTGAACCTATAAAAACCTTTGATGACCCTGATACATCGGTAATTTTTTTAGATAGAAGACCACCTGTACAGCTCTCTGCAAAGGATATAGTAAGCCCTTTTTCTTTAAGCATTCTGACAAGGACAGCTTCAATACTCTCTTCCCCTTTACCTATATAACTATTTTTTAGCTTTTCTACCAATCTGTTGGAAAAAGTTTCGAGCCTATCTTTTTGAGTACCTCGAAGTCTTACAATAATCTCACCCTTAGATACATTTATTATACATTCTACATCTTCTGGAATCCCTATCTCTCTGATTATTTCATCAACATCAGATTCTGGCAGACCTGCAAATCTAATATCCTCCATAAATATATCTAGCAGGTTAAACTTTGATTTTATAAAACCAACAGCATAATTTTCAAACATCGGCTTCATCTCATAGGGGATACCCGGCATAGAAATGGAAAAAGAACCGTTATATTCACAAACAAATCCCATAGCTGTGCCATTATCATTGGGAAGTAGAATACAACCATCTGGAAGGAAAGCCTGTCTCCTATGGGATTCCTTTAAAACAACCCCCCGTTTTAACAAACTACTTTCTATATGAGAATATGCAAGCTCATTAAAAACAGTAGATCTCCCCACCGCATTAGCAACAGCCTCAGCTGTCATATCATCAAAGGTTGGCCCCAATCCCCCTGTGGTTAAGACAAGGTTATACTTACCCAAATATTCCTTAAAAACATCAACCAGCAGTTCAAAATCGTCGGGTAAAGGGCGGACAACCTTTACATCAACACCCATCTCACTAAGCTTCTTAGCCAGATAAGCAGAGTTGGTATCAACTATACTCCCTATAAAAATTTCACTTCCGATAGCAAGAATAGCAGCAGATACTTCCATTAAAGTGCCCACAGTATTATAAAATATGAAATAAGAGCATATGCTGCAGCTACTATATCATCTAACATAATACCAAGTCCACCTTCAAGCTTTTCAGCAATATTTGCTGGATATAACTTTACAATATCAAAAAATCTAAATAATCCAAAAAGTATTGGCAACTTTATCATCATAGAGAATGTTCCAAGGGGAGCAAAGTACAACAACATATAAAATGCAGCTATCTCATCTATCACAACCTCTTTAGGATCCTTTTCCTCACTTATAGATGAATAGAATTCAGAAGCAAAATAACCGAGTACCATCAGACCTATACCAAAAAGAAAGGTCAAAAAACTCCCAAAAAATAGATTTACAATTAAGTACAAAGGTATAGCCACCAGCGTTCCCACAGTCCCGGGAGCAACACTTGAAAACCCTGCAAAAAAACCTGTAGCTATTGTAGTATAAAATTTATCCATAAAAGCCTCCTTATTTACCAATTTGTTTCATTACATACTTCAAATCTATTAAACCTTCATAAAATGCCTTACCAACAATACATCCATAAACAGATCTTTTCTCTAATTCAAATATATCTTTTTCACTTTTGAGACCACCAGAAGCAATAACCGGAAAAGGTGACTTTTCAGATAGCTCCACAGTAGCATCTACATTTATACCCGTCAACATACCATCCCTACTGATATCAGTATATATTATGGAAGCAACTTTAAAACCGATATAATCATCTACAAGATCTTTTGCTCTTTTATTGCTGTTCTCATACCAGCCATCGGTTGCAACAAAACCATCCCTCGCATCTATACCTAAAATTATACTATTTGGATATTTTTCAAGGATATCCTTTGTGGTTTCTGGATCTTTGACAGCTATAGTACCTATTGTAACATACTTTACTCCAAGATCAAAATATCTTTGAGCCCTTGATATATCCCTTATCCCGCCGCCAACATCAACAGACAAAGAGGTATTTTTTACTATCTTTTCTATAATATCGAAATTTTCCAAACTACCTTTCTTAGCTCCATCGAGATCAACAATATGAAGCCTTTCTACCCCCATATCTTCAAAGGACTTTGCCACAGAAAGAGGATCCTTAGAGTATATTTTGAATTTATCCATATCCCCCTTCTCAAGTCTCACAACATTAGAGTTTAAAAGATCTATAGCAGGTATAATTAGCATTTCCACTCCGCAAAATTTTTAAGTATTTTTAATCCATTTGACTGACTTTTTTCAGGATGAAATTGTACCGCTGCAATATTATCCCTTAATACCATAGCAGAAAAGTTATTCACATACTCACAGGATGCTACAGTATATTCCATCAATGGGGCATAGTAGGAGTGAACAAAATATACAAAGGAACCATCCAGAATGCCATTTAACAGCGGTGTCTCTTTGAGAATTTTCAAGCTATTCCATCCCATATGTGGAACTTTGTGAACTCCATCATCCTCAAACCTTTTTATATCACCAGTAAAATAACCCAGACCATGCTGCTCACCAAACTCAAAGCTCCTCGTAAAAAGTAGCTGCATACCTACACATATCCCAAGAAAAGGGTTACCCTTCGATATAAAATCCCTAACCGCATCAGATATCCCCCTTTCAATCAGACCATTCATACAATCTCCAAAGGCTCCAACTCCGGGAAGTACAAGTCTATCAGCATTTATTATCTCTTCAGGAGAGTCTGAAATCTTCACACTATAACATAGAAGTGTAAACGCATTAAAAACACTCTTCAGATTTCCCATTCCATAATCAACTATTACAATCATTCAAGCACACCCTTTGTAGATGGTATCTCATCTCCAACAACTCTAATGGCAGATTTCACAGCCCTACCCACACCTTTGAATATTGCTTCGACTATATGATGCGTATTCTCACCATACCTTTTTATTATATGTAAATTACATTTAGCATTATCAGAAAAAGCCTTGAAAAACTCTTTAAAAAGCTCAACATCCAAGCCACCGATCTGCTCTGAATAATATTTTACATCATAGTTTAGATAACTTCTGCCACTGAAGTCTATTGCCACTTCAACAAGGGTCTCATCCATTGGTAAAATAAAAAATCCATACCTTTCAATACCCCTTTTATCTCCCAGAGCATCATAAAAGGCTTTACCAAGGGCAATACCTATATCTTCCACTGTATGATGCCAATCTACATGAGAATCACCCTGAGCCTTTACCTGAAGAAAAAAATCACCATGTTTGGCAAACAGATCAAGCATATGATCCATGAAACC
>JAIWOA010000028.1 GCA_020217115.1 Calditerrivibrio sp.
GAAACTATAAAAAAGAAGTTATTAAAAAAGCCCTCTCAAATTGGAGAGGGCTTTTTGCTTATACAATGAAAGCCTGAGTAATCTATTAAACCATAACAGATAAAAGAATAAGGTGTATCTATATTATAAATTAACACAAATTAAAAGTTTATCACATCTATAAAAATCAGAATTAAATACTATTTATATGCTGAAAAAATGAATAGGGTGAATTTTACCAATTCACCCTATTTATCTTAATTAATTAGGAATTATTTCGTATCCACCATTCTGAAACTTGTTTACTGAATCGAGGTATTTTACATTGAATCCAAAATCTTTTAGCTGATTATAACCCATTTCAGCTCTAACACCAGTTGCACAGGTTACTATGATAGTTTTATCTTTAGGTAATTTACTTGCGTTTGATGCGATATCATCAACTGGCAAGTTAATTGCATTGGGAAAATGCCCTGCTTCATATTCCTGTTTTGTTCTAACATCTATTATTACAATATTACTATTTGGATTTTTTAACAGATTTTCAAATTCATCTTTAGATATAGTACCTGGTTTTGGAGTAGGTATTACTGTGAACGATTTTTCAAGTTTGTCAGATAAAGTGAGGTACCCTTTGTTTTTCCATTCTGTTATAGATATTGGTAAAACCCTTGTACCTCTGTACCCAAGCCCAATCAGTTTGTTTGCTATTTCGTTTGCTTCTGGTCCATATACTACTATTGGAACAAGTTTTTTAGCTGGAAGCTTTTTAGACATCTCATCAAAATTTTTAATAGTTACATTTACTGCATTAGGAAGATGTGCTTTTGCTGAATTTTTAGCATCATTAGTATCTATTACTATATAACCTTTTGGATTACTTTTTAATGTATTATTCACTAACTCTGGATCTATGTAGGATACTTCTGTAGTTATCCAGTCAGGAAATCCCCCTGCATAGATTTTTACATTTTTATAACCCATAGATTTAGCTTTTATTGCTGCTGTAGGGCTTGAACACCCTCCTACGCAATAGAATACCAAAACAGTATTTTTATCTTTTGGTAATTTATCAACATGCTTTTCTAACTCTGCAGCTGGAATAACTATTGCTCCAGGAATGTAACCAGCTTTGTAAGCTACTGGTGGTCTTGCGTCTATAAGTACCACTGATTTGTCATGTAACATTAAATTCTTAAGTCCAGCCTTGTCAAGTTTGTCTTCTGGAGCTATAGTTTTTAGTATATCAAATCTTGTGATGAGAGTTGCAATTTTTTTACCTTCTGAAGTCTCATAGTAGTATACTCTAAATGCTCTTCCTTTGTAATCACCCATTTCAGAGATATCTTCAAGGTTTTTAACTTTGGTACACTGGTCATAAAAGATTACCTCTTTTGCTGGTGCTCCCGGAGCACTGAGGTCAAGCTGGAAGGTCTTTGTTTTTTCAACAAAGTAATCAAGCGTTCCCCTTACCATGTTACTGTCAGTTTGGTGGCATCCCTTGCATAGCGGAGCCATAGAGGGTTTTGAAGTAGTCTGAGCCCATAGGAAACTACTGGTTAATAATGCAGCAACTGCAAGAATAAATGTCAAAAATCTTTTCATATTACCTCCTTTTTAGGTATAAAATAAATGTAACAATTAAATAATAATAAAGAGCGATATTGTCAATATTTTTTTCTGATTTGCAGTTATCTTTTGTTCAGATCCAAACTAATGCTTTGACAATACAGCAATTGACTCAATATGGTATGTAGCTGGAAATTGATCTATAATGTAAAATTTATCTAACTTATAGTTTTCCCCCAATAATTTTATATCCCTTGCCATAGTCACTGGATTACAGGATACATACACTACTAATGTTGGTTTGTTTTCATTTAGATAATCGATGACATTTTTTGATAAACCATTTCTGTCAGGATCCATCAAAATTGCATCAAAATTAAAAGCTATCTTTTTGATATCTCTATCTATGTCAATACACTTACATCTCTTGTTGCCTATTATACCCCCCAAAAGCTCAATGGCTCTCCTGTCATTGTCTAATGCTGTTATTTTTTTCCCTTTTTCCCACAAAGGTATTGTAAAAAATCCGCTACCGCAGTAAAGTTCTAAAATTTTATAGCAGTTTTCCAGAGATGAGGTAACTATTTTTTGAAAATCCTCCATAATATATCGATTTGTCTGAAAAAATCCTTTAGCATGGGCAGGTATTTTATATCCCCCTACATTAATAAAGATATAGTCTTTTGTACCTTGTGAAAATCTGGTTATTACACCAGCTTCTTCAGGAAATTCTATTTGCCTATCTGTGTGTAAAAAAGTTAGCTGTTCTCCATCACTATTCTCTATAATTGATAACTCTGTAACATCATCAAAGGTATAGTATTTTGCAACTTCAAGGGGTTTTTCAAGGATAGATGGTTTCATTACAGGGCAACTGTCAATTTCTAAAAATTGATGGCTACCAAATTTATAAAATCCCAATTTACCATTTGAAATTTTAAACCTACCTCTAATTCTATATCCATGTGTAGATGACTTTATATAACTGTTAATCTCAAAATTATCTATAAATCTAAAAATTTTTTTTACTATAGTTCTTTTAATAGTCTCTTCGTATTCATCATCAATCATAGCAAAGGTGCATCCACCACACAACCCTTCATATTTACAAAAACCCTCAACCCTTTTATCAGATTTTTTATTTATGGCTATAATTTCACCATAGGCATATCTTTTTTTGTCATCTGTTATTCTTATATCAACGTTGTCACCAGTGACAGCAAAGGGGAGAAATACTACCTTACCATCAGGTAACTTACCCAAACCATAACCTTCATAAACATTTTCAATAATATCTATACCTTTGTAGGAATTCTCCATTTATACAACCACAAGTTCATATTTTCTATTTCCAAGTCCAATCTTTTCGGCATGTTTTAGCTGTATTTCTGGAGTAAGGTATGGATATATCTCCACAAAGGGATCTTTACCATTAAATCGCTGTAACACCATGTCATAGGATGCCTGATCTATGGCAACGGGATCTGTTGAAGCCATAAATCCAATATCACTACAGATAGCTTCATCATTTCCACCATAGCAATCACAGGCAGGACTAATATTAATAAGAAAATTCAAATAGATGATTTTACCCTTTAATGCATTATGTACACCAAGTGCGTACTCAGCCATCTTTAGCTGTGTGTTTTCAACAGTCTCATCCCAATTTATCCCAATGGCATTTTCAGGACAAACTGCAATGCAGCGTGCACATCCAGTGCATTTATCTGTAATCTGAGCCTTAGGTTTTATAACTATGGCATCATGGGCACATGCAGAAAGGCATCTACCACAGGATGTGCATTTATCTTGATGGACAGAGGGTCTTGTTTTAGAATGCATCTCCAGTTTACCTTCTCTTGAAGCACACCCCATTGACAAATTTTTTATAGCTCCACCAAAGCCAGAGATTTCATGCCCCTTAAAATGGGAGACACATACCATACCGTCTGCATTGACTATGTCACTTGCAAGCTTAACACTTTTGAGAAGTTCCCCCTCAATGGGTACATCTAAACTATTTTCTCCCCTTAAACCATCGGCTATTATTATAGGTATTCCCAATGTAGAATAACCAAAGCCATTAAAATGAGCATTATGGAGATGATCTACACTATTTGTTCTCATCCCAACATAGAGTGTATTAGTATCTGTAAGGTATGGATTTGACTTTAGCTGCCTTAAAACTTCGACAATAGGTCTAATATAGATGGGGGATATGTATGCTGTATTTCCAAGCTCTCCAAAATGTGTTTTTATGGCTACAAGCTGAGATTTACCATAGAACTTTTCTGGCTCACATTTTAGAAATATTTTTTTTAATTTGTTTAATGGTGATTGCGTCTTTTTACTTTTTAAGTTTGTAAAATATACTTTTGACATTACCTACTCCAGATTAAACACTACTGTCTTTATTTCTGTCATCTCTTCTACAGCAAATTTTGGACCTTCTCGACCTGTTCCTGATAGTTTAACACCTCCGTAGGGCATTTGATCAACCCTGAAGGTTGGCATATCATTTACCATTACCCCACCCACATCTATACCTTCTATAGCTTTAAAAGCGGTTTTTATATCCTTTGTAAAAATACCTGCCTGCAGCCCAAATTTAGAATTATTTGTCTTCTCGATTGCTTCTTCTATACTATTATATCTCATTATACATACAACAGGTCCAAATATCTCTTCACGGACAACTTTCATATTCTCATTCGTGTCAAGCAAAACTGTAGGTTCATATATTGCACCATTTCTTTTACCCCCACATATAAGCTTTGCTCCCTGAGAAATCGCTTCGTTTACCCATTCTTCAACCCTTATTGCTTCCTTTTCTTCAATCATCGGACCAACTACGACAGATTCATCCAGCTGTGAACCAAAGGGGGTATTTTTCACTGCAGTGGAAAATTGTTCAATAAATTCATCTGCTATATCATTGTGTACATAGATCCTCTGGATACTTATGCATACCTGCCCAGAATTTGCAAAACCTCCTATGACACATTTTGGCAGTGTCTGAGCTATATCTGCATCGTTGTGGATTATTACAGCAGAATTATTCCCTAATTCCAGAGTTACCTTTTTCATACCAGCTTTTTTCTTAATCTCAAGACCAACTTCTGGTGATCCTGTAAAACTTATCATACCTATCTTATCAGATTCCACCATTTTATTCCCAACTTTGCTTCCTGAACCTACCAATAGATTTATACCTTCTTTTGGAAGACCAGCTTCAAGCAATATTTCAACAAGTCTTAATGCCGTTAATGGTGTTGTAGATGCTGGCTTTAAGATCACTGTATTGCCAGCTGCAATTGCTGGAGCTACCTTGTGGCTTACAAGATTTAGTGGGAAATTAAAAGGTGTTATAGCACCAATCACGCCTAAAGGATATCGCTTATAGTAACCAACTCGATTCTTTCCTGTAGCAGCAGCATCAAAGGGTATCAATTCTCCTGATAGGCGTCTTGCCTCATCCGCTGCAAATTGAAAGGTTTCAGAACTTCTCAAAACCTCTCCTTTAGCAAACCTTAGAGATTTTCCACTTTCTTTGGCTATTATTGAAGCTATTTCGTCAGAATTTTTTATGATAAGATTTGACACTTTATTTAAGATCTCTCCCCTCTCTTTTGCTGTAAGACCTGCCATTATATGTTTATTGGCATAGGCGTAGTCTATAGCTTTTTCTGTCCATTTTTCATCAGCTAACGATATTTTTTCTATTAATGATTTGTCAAAAGGGTTATATACATCAATATAATTACCTGTATCAACCCAACCTCCTGCTATAAAAAGCTTTTTAGTAACCATGCTTACCTCCTTTTGCATTAGAAAGCTTTTTTAAAATAACATTTTCTTTCTTGACTTTCAAGGATATTTTTGTATTTTAAATATTATGGATAATTTTGGTGGAATTGGGAAATTACTTATTGTCTCTGGAGTGATACTAATTTTAGCTGGCTTGTTTTTTACACTCTTCCCTAAATTGGGTATAGGGAGGTTGCCTGGGGATATCTTTTATAAAAAAGGTAACTTTACCTTCCATTTTCCAATCGTTTCTTCAATAATAATAAGTATTGTTTTAACATTGTTGTTAAATATATTCTTTAGAAAATAGAATAAAAACAAAAAAACCCGCCAGAAGGCGGGCTTAATTATCGTATTTAGCTTAACTTATCCTCTTGTTACGTTAGCCGCTTGTGGACCTTTTGGACCTTTTACGATATCAAAGTTTACCTTGTCTCCCTCTTTAAGACTCTTAAAACCATCCATTGTGATAGCAGAATAATGTACAAATACATCTTCCCCGTTTGAGCTAGTTATGAAACCATAACCTTTTGTGTCGTTGAACCACTTAACTGTTCCTGTGTTACTCATAATTATTTCACCTCATTATAAAATTGCAGGGTTTTTACCCTTTTTTTAATATATCACATTTTGGAAACTTGTCAAACATTATTTTGATTTTTTTGTAATTTAATTAAATAAATTTCTCTCTTTACAAAACCATGTAAATACTGTTTATTAAAATAGTCATAAATTAAAGGGGTAAAGATATGGATAATATATTGGTGGAAATAAAAAATAATCCAGACATACAGCTGCTATACAAACAGTTTTATTCCTCACTTTCAGATTCTACAGGTACTATACTTATTCATCATGGGAAAGCAAAATATCCAGGTAAATATGTAAAAGATTATAATAAGATAAATTTGTATATAAAGGATGAAAGAGCTTTTGAAATCATTAAACGTGAGGCTGAAAAGATATATGCAAAATATTCTTTAAATAAGATTTTTGTAGTTCATAATATAGGGATTATCGATAGAAATGATACAATACTATTCCTAGCGGTGGAATCCAAAGACAGAGATTCAGGATTTGAAAGTATCAGAGAGATGCTTGAATTTATAAAAGCTGAGACTCTAATAGGTTTAGAAGAGATGCAATAATATCTTAAAATCTATTTATAGCCTTTGTAGGGCAAACCTCCTCACATTTGCCGCAGTTTGTACATTTGTCAGCGTGTATGTAGGCAAGATTATTTTCAACTGTTATAGCATCTGATGGACAGTTTTTTTCACATAGTCTGCAGGCTATACATGCAACTTTGCAGAAGTTTTTTGCATCAGCACCTTTATCCATAGATCTACATGTGACAACAAAATGTTTATCTACTGGCAATATCTCTATCAGTTTTCTTGGGCATGCTTTAACACACATTCCACAAGCTGTACACTTTTCTTCATCAACTATCGGTATTCCACCTTCGCCAATATGTATAGCATCGAATTTACAAGCAGTTACACAACTTCCTCCACCAACACACCCATAGGTACATTTTTTTATACCACCAGCTAACAATGTTATACTATTACAATCCCCAGGCCCATCATATATATATTTTTCTTCACAGTTGGTTTTCGTGCCATTGCATCTTACTTTAGCAATTTTTTTTACAGAAGATGAAAATTCAATACCCAATAGATTTGCAATTTTTTCAGCTACAACATTTCCCCCTACCGGACATGCTGTTATCAATGCTTCACCTTTGACAAGGGCTTCAGCCAGCGCAGCACAACCTGGATATCCACAACCTCCGCAGTTGGCAGATGGAAGTATTTCAACTATTTTTTCAACTTTTGGATCTTTTTCCATAGAAAACTTTTTGGATGCAATGAGTAATCCGGCTCCAGCTATAGAACCAGCTACACCTAAAACTATAACAGATTCTAACATAATCTACCTCTACTTTACTAATCCGCTAAATCCCATAAAAGCAAGGGATAGTATACCAGCTGTAATAAGTGTTATTGGAAGGCCCCTAAAGTAAAATGGTATGTCAGATAGCTCTATTCTCTCCCTTATGCCAGAGAATATAATTATTGCAACAGACCAACCTACTGCAGAACCTATTGTAAAAATGAGCATTTTGGCAAATCCATAGCCTAAAGATATATTTAATATGGCCACACCCAGCACTGCACAGTTTGTAGTAATCAAAGGGAGAAAAATACCCAGATTGTTGTATAGGGAAGGGGATGTTTTTTCTATAACCATCTCTACAAATTGAACTAAAGATGCTATAACTAAGATAAAAATTATCGTCTGAAGGTAACCTAATTTAAATGGGTTTAGAACCAGATATTGAACTATCCATGTAATTATACCAGCTACACCCATAACAAATATAACTGCATATGACATACCTATAGATGTATCAAGTTTCTTTGAGACACCAATAAAAGGGCAAATACCAAGGAATCTTGACAATACAAAGTTATTTACAACACTCGCAGATACAAAAAGTAAAATATATTCCATATCAAGCTCCTAAGATCGTTTCCTCTTTTCAAAGTAATTTATCAAAAACATTATAAATCCAAGGCCTATGAATGCTCCGGGTGGCATAATCATAACAATTACTGGATTGTAACTGCTACCGAATATATTTATATCCAGTATGGATCCATTCCCCAGTATCTCTCTAAAACCACCCAGTATAACAAGGGCAAGGGTAAATCCAAGACCTATACCTATACCATCCATTATAGAATCAGCAGCACCATTCTTTGATGCAAAACTCTCTGCTCTACCCAATATAATACAGTTTACGACTATAAGAGGGATAAATAATCCTAAAACCTTGTGTAAATCATGTAAGTAGGCGTTCATTATAAGATCTACAATGGTTACAAAACTTGCTATTACAACAATATATACAGGTATTCTGACCTTTGAGGGGACAATATTTCTAATTAGCGAAATGACAAAATTTGAACATATCAAAACGAATGTAGTTGCAAGGCCCATACCTAAACCATTTTTTACAGAAGTAGTAACTGCAAGTGCTGGGCACATACCAAGAACCTGTTTGAATACACCATTATTTTTCCAGATACCTTCAAAAAGAACCGATAATCTCATTTATTACCCCCTATAACTTGAGGATTTTTTAAAACGTTTTCAGCAAACTTTATCCCATTGCTAACTGCTTCACAAACAGCTCGAGGGCTAATTGTTGCACCGCTAAACTGATCAATTATACCGCCATCTTTTTTTACTGCAATTTTATCTGAAGCAGTCAATCCTTTGAAGGATTGTTTAAATTTATCGCTCTCTATTTTTGATCCAAGTCCGGGTGTTTCTGCATGGCGTAAAATTTCAATTCCATATATCCTATTATTCGTTTCAACACCAACTAAAACATCTATATCTCCACTGTAACCCTTTGAAGATAAAGTTTTGAAAGCTATTCCCACAAGTTTGCCATCTTTTTTTGCAACATAAACAGTCTTATCGTCTATATTTATTGTATCCTTATCAGGTTGATTATCATGTGGAGGTAAAATAATATTTAGAGCCTTTATAAGTTCCTGTCTATAAGCTTCCTCTATCTTATCCTTTGTTCCTTGATATGTCATCGAAAGTAGAAATGCAGCCACAATGGAAAAAATTCCCAATACAATAATCATTGAATAATTATTTTTCATTCGTGGCCTCCCCAAAGGATTTTGGTCTCATGTAATAATCTATTAGAGGCACAAATGCGTTCATTATAAGTATGGCAAAGGAAACCCCTTCAGGGTAGCTTCCCCATAGTCTTATGACTGCAGTTAGAACTCCACACCCCAGTCCAAAGATTATTTGACCTTTTTTAGTTACTGGTGAGCTAACCATATCTGTTGCCATAAAGAATACCCCAAGCATAAGGCCACCAGTCACAAGATGAACAATTGGGTTTAGGGTCTTCTCAGGAGATATCAACCAATAGGGTATAACAATAATTAAAAAACCGAATAGGTATGAGAAGGGGGTATGCCAGCTTATTATCTTTTTTACCAGCAGATATATCCCACCTATCAATATAGCAATTGCAGCAACCTCTCCAAGTGATCCAGCCATATATCCACCGGCATAATTGAAAATATCGTTGTAATCTCCAATGATTTTGCCATGGGAAATAATTTCAGATTTTGCCTGTCCAAGGGGTGTAGCTGTACTTACTGCATCAAATATAAATCCATTTTGAATAGGCACAGGTTTTATCCAGCTTGTCATCTGCGCTGGCCATGATATTAAAAGAAAAACTCTAGCTACAAGAGCAGGGTTAAAGGGATTCTGCCCAAGCCCTCCGTATATCTGCTTACCTATAACAATAGCAACAAAGGAACCAGCAGCTATCATCCACCATGGAGAATTTGGTGGGAGATTCATAGCCAGAAGAATGGCTGTTACCAGAGCACTATTGTCATGTAATGTAACCTCTTTTCCCCTGATCTTTAAAAACAGATACTCAAAAAGTAGGGTAAATAATATTGTCAGAATATATGTTTTAATTGCATAAATTCCAAAGAAGTATATTGAAACTGCTATTGCTGGTATTAGAGCATAAATAACATTAAGCATTATCTTTGATGTTGTCATCTCATCTCTAATATGTGGGGAA
>JAIWOA010000029.1 GCA_020217115.1 Calditerrivibrio sp.
AATGTCACTAATAGTTTTTCACTCATTTTTGTGCTCTCTGTCTTAAAATATTTATTACCTGTCTTTTTGCTGTTTTAAAATATCCGACCAAGGGTCTTCTTGATGGGCATACATAGCTGCAGCAGCCACATTCGATACAATTTACAACATGCCAATCTATAAGTTTTTCATACATCTCTTGAATAGAAAATTGTTCCATTATTGCTGGAACAAGACCCATCGGACAAGCTTCAATACACCTGCCACATCGTATACAGTTTGATTTCTTACCATCATATAGATCTTCATCTCTGAGGACTATTACACCACTTGTACCTTTTGTTACTGGTGTGTCTAATGAAGTAGCAGCAAAACCCATCATTGGGCCACCTATAATGATTTTCTTTACATCTCCTACTGTTCCACCGCAGTAATCTATTAGCTTTGATATTGGCGTGCCTATTTTCACAAGAATATTTTTAGGTTCCTTCACTGCCCCTGTTACGGTTACAACCCTTTCATACAGTGGTTTGCCAAAGGTAAACGCTTCATAAATTGCTTTACATGTTCCAACATTGTGGACTATAACCCCGACATCAAGGGGTAGCTTCCCCTCTGGAACAGTTCTACCTATTGTGGAGTATATAAGCTGTTTTTCTCCACCCTGTGGGTATTTTGTATGCAGAATCTGCAGTTCGAATAGGTATTTACCCTTTAATGCTTCAAAACTTTTTATAGCATCAGGTTTGTTATCCTCTATACCTACAATAAGGTTGTTTATATTAAGCTTTTCCTTTATTAAAATTGCCCCAAGTATTATCTCTTCTGTATATTCCACCATAAGTCTGTGATCACATGTGAGAAATGGTTCACATTCAGCCCCATTTATTATGAGGTATTCAACTTTTTTGGGGGGAGAAAGTTTTATATGGGTTGGAAATGTAGCACCACCTAATCCTACAATCCCGGCTTCTGCAACGGTATCCTGAAACTTTTCTTTTGTTTCTATCTTTTTATATTCATTATTAAGATCTGTTATCCTGAGTTTTATCGATGGGATATTACCCATAATTGGATGAGGTGCAAGGGATATACCTTCGATTTCTCCATTAAAGGGGGAATGGAGGTTACTGCTTACAGCTCCCCCTGCTGAAGCTATCTTTTGACCTACATTTACAATATCCTTCTTTTTTACAAGTTCCTTAGATGGTGCCCCTAAATGTTGTGAAATTGGAATAGTTAAAACTTCACCAACTTCGTAAGATAATATTTCTATTTTCTTAGAAGATGTCTTCTCTTTGCTGTAGTCAGGATGTATTCCACCGACAAAGGAATATCTCTGCATCTTTTACCCCTTTGATTCAAATTTTCTAACTATTAGATCTGTTTCACTCAGTAGCTCATCTGCCAGAGGGTCATTATAATACTCTATAAAAACTATCTCCTTTATGCCTGAGTTAATTATCATCTTTGTACATATTGAGCATGGTTTTACATTTGTATATATTTTAGCTCCCTCAACCTTTATTCCATATTTTGCAGCCTGAATAATTGCATTCTGCTCTGCATGGAGGCCCCTACAAAGTTCATGCCTCTGTCCTGAGGGTACGTTAAGCTTTGCTCTGAGGCAGCCAACATCTGTGCAGTGGCTAATGCCAGTTGGCACACCGTTATAACCGGTAGATAAAATATGGTTGTCTTTTACTATAATTGCACCAATTTCCCTTCTCAAACAGGTAGATCTCCCTTTAACCACATCTATAATTTTGAAAAAGTATTCATCCCAATCCGGTCTCAATATAATTTACCTCTGTATAAAGGGAATTTTTTACAAAAATCTATCACAGAGTTCTTTACAGACTCCAATAGGGCGTCATCCTTTGGATTGGATAAAACTTTACAGATCAGATCTCCTATAATATCCATTTCATCCTCTTTCATACCCCTTGTTGAAACTGCAGGGGTACCGATTCTGACACCACTTGTTACAAAAGGTGACCTTGTCTCAAAGGGTACCGTATTTTTGTTTACTGTTATATGTGCTTTGCCTAGAGCTTCCTCTGCATCTTTGCCGGTGACTTCTGTTCCTGATAGATTTATAAGCATAAGGTGATTATCTGTACCACCTGAAACAAGATTGAATCCATTTTTCATTATTTTGTCAGCCAATCTTCTGGCATTTTTTGCCACCTGTATCTGGTAATTTTTAAACTCTTCCCCCATAGCTTCTTTCAGTGCAACAGCCTTTGCAGCTATTACATGCATCAGAGGCCCACCCTGTATACCCGGGAAAATCTGGGAGTTAAGAGCTTTTGCATACTCTTCTTTGCAAAGTATCAAACCACCTCTTGGTCCTCTAAGGGTTTTATGGGTTGTGGTAGTTACAAAGTCAGCATATGGAACAGGGGAGGGGTGAACACCTGCTGCAACAAGTCCTGCAATATGTGCCATATCCACCATCAATATTGCCCCAACTTTGTCTGCAATCTCTCTAAACCTTTTAAAATCTATTATTCTTGGATAGGCACTTGCACCTACAACTATCATTTTTGGTTTATTTTGAATTGCGAGTTTTTCAGCTTCATCATAGTCAAGGGTTTCAGTCTCTTTATTTACCCCATATGGCACTATATTAAAAAACTTTCCTGAGAAGTTTACCGGGCTTCCATGGGTAAGATGCCCTCCATGGGATAAATTCATCCCCATTATAGTATCTCCTGGTTTGAGCATTGCAAAATATACCGCCATATTTGCTTGACTCCCAGAATGCGCCTGAACATTGGCATGCTCTGCACCAAAAAGCTCCTTAGCCCTTTTAATTGCAAGATCTTCTGCAATATCCACAAATTCACAGCCACCATAGTACCTTTTTGATGGGTAACCCTCTGCATATTTGTTTGTCATTATTGAACCTTGAGCTTCAAGTACAGCAGGTGAAACAAAGTTCTCACTTGCAATTAATTCGAGGTGTGTTTCCTGTCTGTCCATCTCTTTTTGTAAGGCTTCAAAAATTTCTGGATCTACATTCTTGACATTGTTATAAAGATTCATGTTCACCTTCCATATATTTTACCCAGTATTTTTTTGCAAGTTCATCTATCTTATTTATTCTTCCTTCATGCCTTCCACCATCAAATTCAGTGTTGAGCCATACATCGACTATCTCTTTTGCAAGTTCAACACCTATGAGTCTACCCCCCATAGCCAGTATATTTGAGTTGTTGTGCTGTCTGCTCAGTTTTGCAGTTAGTGAATCCCAGCATAGGGCAGCCCTTATACCAGGGAATCTGTTTGCAGAAATTGATATCCCTATGCCTGTACCGCACATGATGATCCCTCTACTACATTCTTTATTAAGTATAGATTTGACAGCTTTTATTGCAAAATCTGGATAGTCAACGGAATCTATACTATCTGTGCCGAGATCCAGAATATTGTAACCTTTACTTTGGAGATATTTTAAAATAATATTTTTAAGTTCAAAACCTCCATGATCGGAAGCCATACATATTTTCATAATCACCTTCTAATTATAAAAATTTTATCACTATTTAAAAATTACTAAACACCATAGTAACGGAGAATAATTAATTGTTTGAAAAAGGTCAAGAAATTATTTTCGAATATGGTTTTAAAAAAGTTGAATTTTTTAGTTTAAGATTCTTTGTATTCTTGCTACAATTGGTGCTGCAACTCCCCCACCTGTTCCGTTGTCAGCCATAGGTTTGTAGTCATCCCTACCAACCCATACAACTATGACATATTTGTCATAGATTGAAGCAAACCATGCATCTCTGGAATCATTGGTAGTCCCTGTTTTACCAGCAGTTCCATTTAGAAGACCAGCGCCCCTTGCTGTTCCTATCTTTACAACTTTTCCCAGTATCTCCTTTACAGTTTTTGCTGATTCATAGGAGACAACCTGTTCATCGGCATAATATGTTTTAAAGTCAAAGGTTTCATTATCATTTTTTATACTCAGGATCAGTCCGTTTCTCTTTTTTATACCATCATTTGCAATTACAGAAAAATAGTTTGCAACATCGATTACTCTATATTCTCCGGCACCAAGACAATAACCAAGACCCACTGGAGTTTTCATCCCCAATTTATCTGCCATTTCTGCAACTTTTTGTATCCCTGCTTTTAATGCAACCTGCAGTGTACCATTATTTAGGGAGTATATTAGAGCATTTTCTACCTTTGTAGTTCCCATAAAAAAATTTTCAAAGTTTTTAGGAGCATAGGCTTTTGGTCCCCTACCATATACTGTTGGCTTATCTTCTATCTTATCGTATCTCGATATCCCATTTTCAAAGGCAGTGAGGTATACTATAGGTTTGAATATTGATCCCACCTGTCTTTTTATATCCAGAACTCTGTTTAACCTACTTTTGTCATTCTTTGATCCGAAGGCTGTTAAAACTTCTCCACTTTGATAGTTTAGCACAATCCCGGCAGTTTGAAGGGCTTTGTCTCTTTTCTCAAAATATTTTTCTAAAACTTCAATTACTTTTTCATAAATTGCTGGATCAAAGGATGTGTTTACAATATTGAAATTATCTAATTTATCTGCACCAAACTCCTCTAATTCCCTCAAAATCATTCTGGATATGTTGGGATATTTATCGATCGATATCTTTTTATTGTCTGAAAACTTTAAAGGTTCATCTGTTTCAATACTAAAAATATCTTTTTTAAACTGAGAAAACCCCTCCATTTTACCATTTAATCTGGAGATGTTATCCATTATATAAAAAATGTATAATTTTTCATTGTTGTTTAATTCTCTGTACACTCTATTAAAATAGTATGTAGAAAGTCCTTCAATACCTTTTATTGCTTTGTTTATCTCTATCTTATTCAGGATCAAAGAAGCGATTTTATTTTTATCAACCTTTGATACGATATATTTGAAGATCCCATAAAGTTCAAATTTATTTCTGGTTTCAGCATCTACACAACCAAGGTAAAAGCTATCTATATCCTCATCCACTAATAAAAAAGTCAATTTGTATATCTTTTCATCTCTGAGATCTCTTTTGCATCTATTTTTAAGGTATATGTCGATATAATCGTCTACATCCTCAGGCAATATCTCCCCACCAAAATAGACCTGTTTTTCAAAAAAAGTTTCTCCATATCTGTCATTAAAGATGAAGCTTTTGCTTTCAAAAGGTTTGATTTTTGAGAATTCATAAAACTTTTTTTCTCCAATATTTATAAAATGATCCCTAACAATTATAATGGTAGCTAAAATTACAAGAAATATGAAAATTAGTATGTAAAAATAAAAATATCTCTTTTTCATCGAATACTTTTTAAGAATTCTTTAAGCTTTATTAATGCATTGTACCTGTGACTTATCTTATTTTTTTCTTCAGGAGAAAGTTCTGCCATATGTCTACCCTCTGGTAAAACAAAGATAGGATCATATCCGAATCCGTTGTTACCTTTATATTCCTCTCCTATGTATCCATGGCATTCACCATGAAATGACTTTATAAATCTACCTTTTTTGGCAAGAGCTATTACACAAACATATTTTGCTTTTCTCTTTTCAATGGGGAGGTTCGATAATTTTTCAAGTAGGAGGCGGTTATTATCATCATCTGTGGCGTCAGTACCTGCATATCTTGCAGAGTATACACCCGGGGCGCCATCTAAAAATTCAACTGATACCCCAGAATCATCTGCTATTACATAGTGATCTATCTGCTTGGATAGGGTAACAGCTTTTATTATTGCATTATCCTCAAAGGTATTTCCTGTTTCTTCAACATCAATATCATCTACGTAATTATATACAGAGTCAACCTGAAAACCGCTGTCTGAGAGTATTTCACCTATCTCCTTGAGTTTGTGTTTATTTTTTGTTGAAACAAGTAGCATCATGAAAGTCCCAGCACCTTTTTCTGTATGTCTATAAGCTGAGTTACCCCTGAGAATCCGAGAGCTAACATTCTATTAAGATCTTCTCGAGAGAAAGGCTTTTTTTCTGATGTTCCTTGAATCTCTACAATCTGATTTGAACTGTTTGCTACAAAATTCATATCAACCTCTGCATCAGAGTCTTCTTCATAATTTAGATCAAGACATAGCTCGCCATTCACCATTCCAAGGCTTACTGCAGCTATAAATTCCTTTATAGGATTTTCTACAATTACCTCTTCCCTCATCAATTTTTCAATTGCAAGGTAAAGTGCAACAAATCCACCAGTAATTGAAGCAGTTCTCGTTCCTCCATCTGCCTGTATTACATCACAGTCAATTGTTATTGTCCTCTCCCCAATCATAGAAAGATCTATGGAACTTCTGAGGGATCTACCTATGAGTCTTGAGATTTCCTGAGTTCTTCCTGTAAGTTTACCTTTTTGGGATTCCCTTGGTGTCCTTGTATGTGTAGCCCTTGGGAGCATAGAATATTCAGCAGTGAGCCAACCATTCCCTGTGTTTCTTAAAAAAGGGGGAACACCCTCTGATATGGTTGCGTTACAAATAACTTTTGTGTTACCATATTCTATCAGTACAGAACCCTCTGGATATTTTATATAATCTTTAACTACTCTTATTTCCCTCAATTCATCAAAGTTTCTACCATCTGTTCTCAAATTCTATTCTCCTACAAGTATTATATTTTCTCCATCTATTGAATATAATCCATCATATTTTATTTCATAAAATGGAGAATTACCCCCTTTGAATATTATACGAAATTTTTCTGCATCCACTATATTCATATTAACTGTTTTAAATATTTGAAGTAGTATTCGACTTTCCTGAAAAGATCCTAATGAGATCTTTTCCCCTCTGTATTCAGCAAAAATTGTTGTTATCTTTTTATTGTTATCATATTTAACCTCTTCAAAGGTTAATCCCTCTGGTATTTCAGTGAATCCTGTATTGCTCTTTGATAGATTTTGAAGAGCCTTTAATGCTTTTTCAGTATCACTAAATGAAGGGGTAGAGTAAGTGGTTTCTTTTTTACTTTCCAATGTATTGTTATCCAGAACAGCTTTTTCAACTTTTCCATATTTATACACTAAGTAAAACAGAAAACTTATTATTATCAAAAACAGAACTAGCTTTTTCATAGGCTCATTATATAACAAAATAGAAAATTTGTAAATATCTCTTAGAGTTTAATTGATAAAAAAATAAGGGGTGTATAAACACCCCTTTACAAAAATTACACTATTAATCCCTGCTTGGCTTCCATCCTGAGAATATTGAGCTTATCTCTCCAGACTGGGTTTTAAAGTCGGATACGACTGCGCTGTATATATGGTTTATAAAGAATCCCCATATCAGAAACATAACAAGATGATGCGTAAATCTTATCCATTGATTGCCTCCAAAACTGAAGATCCATCCAGTTGAAGCATAAAGAGTGCTATCTGGATTGGCTTGAGCCCAGAGTGCAAAGCCTGAGATAACCTGAAAGATGAATAGGAAGAATAGAGCTATATATGCGAGAAGTGCTACAGGGTTATGACCCAACTTATGTATAGGATTTTTTTCTAAAAATAGATAAAATTTTAACCAGCTAAAGAGAACCTTTCTCCCATCTTTATTAAATGATCGGGCAAGGTAACCAAAGCTTGAAAATCTGTTCCCTACAAACAGCCAATAGGATCTGACAATGATACTCACAGCGAAAATTATACCAACAAGGTAGTGTACATACCTTACATAACCCATAATATATGGTGGTTGAAATGTATCGTGGGTATCTATAAAAGGATTATGTATATAATAGCCTGTTATAGATAAGATTATAATTGAAAATACGTTTACCCAGTGGGTTATCCTTACTGGACCTTCCCATACATACACGAAGCGCTTTGCAGCACAGTTATTATGTGTAGTAGCCATAATATCCCTCCTAAAGGACTTTTACCTTTGACTTGAGTTCACCTGTTTCATCATAAAGATGTACTGCACAAGCAAGGCATGGGTCAAAGGAGTGTATTGTCCTCAATATCTCAAGTGGTTTATTTGGATCAGCAATTGGAGTACCTATTAATGATTCCTCATATTGTCCTCTGACCCCCTTTGTATCCCTTGGGGATGCATTCCACGTAGAAGGAACAACTGCCTGATAATTTTTTATCTTTTTGTCTTCTATTACAATCCAGTGTCCAAGTGCACCCCTTGGAGCTTCATGCCAACCATAACCTTTAGCAGATTTTGGCCAGGTCTCAGGATCCCATTTTTCACCATTGTGGGCAGATAGATCCCCTGTCTTTATATTTTGAACGAGCATATCAACCCATTTTGGTAACCTGTTTACAACAATAAGGGTTTCTATAGCCCTTGCAGCTGTTCTTCCAAGTGTAGAGAAGAGAACTTCAGGTCCAACTCCAAGCTTTTTGAGAACAAAGTCAACTGTATCTTTTACCTCTTTGTGCCCTTTTGCATAACCTATTAGCATCCTTGATAATGGACCAACTTCCATAGATTGGTCATCATACCTTGGAGCTTTTACCCATGAGTATTTTTTATCGGTGTCAAGGAATTCATAGGGAGGCTTTGGTCCAGTATATTTCCATATCTGTTCACCTTCGTAGGGGTGTTTTGCTTTGTCATCACCACCTGTATATTCATACCATGAATGGGATACATACTCTGTTACCTTTTCCTGATTTACTGGAAGAACTTTTGATAGATCTCCATTTAATATAACTCCTGATGGGAACCATAGATCATTTGGAAAACCATTTTGACCTTCTGGAAATTCACCATATGATAGGTAGTTTTTATGACCTGAGCCTATTTTTGCCCATTCAAGATAAAATGGGGCTACGGCAAGAACATCTGGTATATACACCTGCTCAACAAATTCCTTCGCCATAGCAAAATATTTATTGATCTGTGCTATCTTGTCAGCATTTAGAGCGTTTTGACTTGTAGGATCTATAGGTATAGACATTCCACCAACTAAGAAAGTTTGTGGGTGTGGATTTTTAGATCCAAGAATTGCGTGCACTTTTATTATCTCTTTTTGCAAGTTTAATGCCTCAAGATAGTGGGCTACAGCCATCAGATTTGCCTCAGGTGGTAATTTATAAGCTGGATGCCCCCAATAGGCATTGCCAAAGGGTCCAAGTCTTCCTGTTTTTGCAAATGCTGCTACCTTGTCCTGTACAGACTTAAAATATGTTTCACTGGAGAATTTCCATGGTGAAATGGATTGTTGCAGAGCTGCAGTTTTTTTAGGATCAGCTTTGAGAGCAGAAACTATATCAACCCAGTCAAGGGCATGCAGATGATAGAAATGGATAACATGGTCTTGAACGAGCTGAATACCTATAATAAGGTTTCTCAACATTTCACCATTGAAAGGTACCTTTATTCCAAGGGCATTTTCCACTGCTCTTATGGAGGCTATTGAGTGAACTGTTGTACAAACTCCACAGAATCTTTGTGTGAAATACCAGGCATCCCTTGGATCTCTTCCCTGTAAAATCTTTTCTACACCTCTAAACATTGTTGAACTGGACCATGCATCAACAATTTTTCCATTTTCTACAACTGCTTCTATTCTTAAATGACCTTCTATTCTGGTAATTGGATCAACTACTATTTTTTGTGCCATATATCTCCCCCTATTCTTTATCTTCTTTTACTTCAACTTCGTTGTTTTCGACCTTTTTAATCAAATTACGGTTTCTTACAAGATTAACTATCCCATGTACGCCAAATACAAGGGCTGATATTCCAACAATGGTAGTTCCAATCTTAGTTGCAGTTGCCTCTACTCCAAAGCCGGGAACATTTGGTAATCTGTTGTATAGAGGAGTCATGGTATCCCAGAAACCTGGTTCACTACATCCTGCACAGCCATGACCTGCCATAACAGGCCAGCTAAGACCATCATTCCACCTTACAGTTGGGCAATTATGGAATGTTTCAGGACCTTTGCATCCCATTTTATACAAACACCAACCTTTCTTGTGGGCATCATCTCCCCATGCTTGTACAAACTGCCCAGCATCAAAATGAGCTCTTCTTTCACAAT
>JAIWOA010000030.1 GCA_020217115.1 Calditerrivibrio sp.
TATCATGTATCCTTTTTCCATAGGCAAACTTAGGTCTTAAAAATTTATCCATTGCTGGAGCAGCTCCGAAAAGAAGATAGTGAACAATAGTTCCTGTGAGATTATCTACGTTCATTGGACAGCCTGGGAGATTAATTACAGTTTTGTTGGGCATTATATCTTTTACACTTTTTGCACCTGTTGGATTTGGATAGGCTGCAGGAAGACCTCCATAGGATGAGCATGTGCCTACTGCTATGATAAAAGCCGCACCTTCTCCAACCTCTTTCATTATACTTAAAGCACTTTTACCCCCAATGGTACAGTACACACCATCATCTGCTACAGGTATTGAACCCTCAACAACCACAATATATTTACCTTTATATTTTTCTATGGTTGCTTTTTTAGCTTCTTCAGCCTGATGTCCAGCAGCAGCCATAATAGTCTCATGGTAATCTACAGAAAGGTAATCAAGTACAAGTTCTGCTACGGTAGGTCTATCTGCCCTTAGAAGAGATTCAGAATCACCTGCACAATCCTGAAACTCGAGCCATATTACAGGCGGTCTATTGTCAGATTCTATTGCTTCTGCAACCCTTGGAGCAAGGGAAGGGGATAAAGCAAGCATACCGCTGAGTGCTGTGCAATATTTTAAAAAATCCCTCCTACTAATTCCATATTCCTTCATCAAATCTCTTACCTTAGACATACACACCTCCATTGTTTAACTCATACCAAATACTAATAAAATTTCAATAAAAGTCAAGTAAAGTTTAAGCTTTTTTATGATTTTCCTAATTAATAAAAGTTTAATCTTTTAATTTATAATAAAAAAAAAGCGAGATTTTTTCCCGCTTTAGAATTCACAAATAGCAATCTATTTTATTAGTGATTATTGTTACCTATTTTTTCTTTCAATAGATTTCCAAGACTAAAAGAATCATCATTCTGTTTCTGAAGCTTTTTCATATATTCCTTCACTTCAGATCTCTCTGAATCAAACTTATATTTTTTAACTGAGAGATTAACTACCCTATTTTTGGGGTCAGCCTTTATCACAGATGCTTTTATTTCATCACCTTCTTTATAACAGTCTGATGGATTTATTTTGTTCTCATCCAATTCTTTTACATGGATATAACCTTTTATCCCCTTAGCGAGAAGGACTACTATCCCATCTTTATCAACGGATGACACTTTACAGTCAACTACTTTACCAGCAGGGTAAAGCTTCTCTATATCTTTCCATGGATTTTTTTCAAGTTGTTTAACCCCAAGGGCAATCCTTTCTTTTTCCGGATCTATCAAAATTACCTTTGCTTCGATCTCATCACCTATTTTATAATTTTCTGCTATATCTATGTTATCTTCAGTCCAGGAAAGATCACTCTTTCTTATCAGACCGTCAACATGTGCTCCGAAATCAACAAAAATGCCGAAGTCTGTTATCCCTTTTATCTTCCCTTTGACAATTGATCCTTCTGGATGTTCCCTTTTTACTATATCCCATGGATTTTCTTGAAGTGCCTTTATCGATATAATTAACTTTTCTTTTTTATCATCTATACCTATTACCCTTCCAACAACAACATCACCTTTATTCAAGGCTATGTTTGTTTTCTTTATCCAGCTTATCTCTTCCATTGGTATAAATGCTTCAATTCCGGGTTCTATTTCAACTACATAACCATTTTTTACCCTTACTATAACTGTGCCCTTTACTTCAGAGTCTAAACTATATTTAGACTTGGCAGCAATCCATGGATTCTCTTTTAATTGCTTCATACCAAGGTCTATCTTTCCATTTTCCATATCAACTTTCAGTACCTTAACTTCAACTGTTTCACCAACATTGAGATACTTTTCAATCTTGCCAACTCTCCCCCAATTAACATTTTCCTTTGCAAGAAAACCATCTAAAGCTCCAAGGTTTATAAAGGCACCAAAATCTTTTATCGACTTTACGACCCCTTTTAAAACATCACCTTCTTTAATGGATGATAGAAATCTTTTTTTCCCTTCATTCTGGGCTTCTATAAGATACTGTTTTCTTGAAGCGAGAGCTGTTTTACTTTTTTGATCAAATTTAAGAATTTTACAATCGAATGTTTTCCCAACATAGTATGATGGTTCTTTCATGCTGTTTTTATGATCTATCTGATGTTCTAATATATGGATTTCAACCTCTCCATGTTGTCCAATAAATTTTTTGTTTTTTTCATCGTACTTTGTTATCTTTACAGCTATTGGAGCTTTATCTATGGAATTTACAACCTCATCTATATCATGTCTAAGGGTTACGTTCTTGTTGGAAAGTACAACATGTGCACCCCCTCCACTTACACTAACTACCTCCAATTCTACTTCTGAACCTATTGAAATAGTTAACTTCCCATCCTTTTTAAATTCATTGATATCAACTATCCCCTCTGTTTTATATCCAAAGTTTACAAAAATATCAGTGTCACTAATGTTTATAACAGTTCCTTTTACCGTTGATCCCTTTATTGGTGGGTTAAGGGATTCATTAAGCATAGTTTCAAAATCTTCATAACTGTTCTGGTTGTTTACGCTGTTCTCACTCATTGTTTACTCCGTTTAAATATTCTATAACATCATCTATAATGTTTTTAGGTGTGCTTGCGCCTGCAGTGACACCTACCCTATTTACCCCTATTAAGAGATTTTTGTCAATCTCTTCTTTTGTTTCTATATGAAATGTATTGCTACATATATCTTTGCATATTTTATAGAGTCTTCTTGTATTAGCACTATTCTTTCCTCCCACCACAAACATAATTTCAACATCTGCAGCCACCTTTTTTGCTGCGTTTTGCCTTAGTGTAGTAGCATTGCAGATAGTGTTTACAATCTTTAGATCGTTACACTTTCCCCTCAAAATATTCCCAATTTTTTCAAATATAGCTTTTTCCTGAGTGGTTTGTGCAACAAGACCTATTTTCTCCTTAAATGTCATTAATTCTGCCTCCTCAGGGAAGCTGATAGTTTCAAATTTACCTTCAATATAGCTTGCAATTCCTTTAACCTCTGGATGATCCTTTTCTCCAAAAATGACAACAAAATATCCTTCATTGCTCAAATTAACAGCTTCAGTATGGGCTTTATTTACATAGGGACATATTGCATCTATTATTTTTACATTTTTATTTTCCAAAATATTTCTCTCATCTTTCTCTACACCATGGGATCTTAAAACTACAACACTACCATCCCCTATACCATCTGTGCTATCTGCAACTTCTACACCTTTGTTCTTTAGCTCATTTACTAATTGTGGATTATGTATTATAGGACCCAGTGTATATATATGTTCACTTTCTTCAGCTGCATTTTTTACTATCTTTACCGCTCTTTCTACTCCAAAACAGAAACCTGCATGTTGGGCAACTAATATTTCCATATTCTAATAACCCTTTGCTTTGACTATATCTATTATTTTTGTTACAACTTCATCTATAGACAAAGATGTAGTGTCAATCTCCACAGAATCTTCAGCTTTTTTGAGTGGAGCAAGATCCCTGCTACTGTCTTTAAAATCCCTATCTAATATCTCATTATAAACATCTTCAAATTTGGTATTGATACCCTTTGCTACCATCTCTTCATATCTTCTTTTGGCCCTTTCTTCAGGATTGGCAGTTAAAAAAATCTTTACCTCAGCATCAGGTATTACAACAGTTCCTATATCCCTTCCATCCATTACCACTGGAGTGGATTGTGCAATTATTTTCTGTTTTTCCAGAAGGATCTTTCTTATAGAAGGATCTGAAGCAATTTCACCTGTCAATTTTGTTATTTCTGGTGTTCTGATCTCTTCAGTTATATCAAATAGTTCCCCATTAATGATGATACAAACAGAATCATTTTTAAGTTGTATATCTACATCTTTTAGCTTGTCTACCAGGGGGTTACCGTTAATTTCTAATCGAGCAGAGACCCATGCGCAAGATCTGTACATCGCTCCAGTATCTACATAAGTTAGATTTAAAATTTTGGAAATTTTTTTGGCTACTGTGCTCTTACCGCTTCCAGCTGGACCATCGATTGCAATTCTAAGCAATAACTACCTCTAAAAATTTTAGTCTTTCTAAAAAATCTGGAAATGATACATCAATAGCAGACACTTCGTCAATAGAAATATTTCCAAATCTTTTGGAAAGTAAAATATTTATCATTGCAATCCTGTGATCATGAAAAGATTTTAAGATAGCAGATTTATTTATACCATTTTCCAGAGGATAAACCTTTAATCCGTCATGAAATTCTTCTACCTTCCCACCTATCTCTTTTATATTATGAACTACAGAGGCTATTCTGTCGGATTCCTTTACCCTTAACTCCTCAGCATCCCTTATTTCAATTGGTTCTCTGGCAAATAGTCCTAATGTTGCAATTAAGGGGATTTCATCAATTATATTTGGAATAAGAGCCCCTGAAATTTTCCCACCAGAAAAAGGTTGATTTTTTATGAATATATTACCGGTTGGTTCACTTTTTTGATCATTATAGCTCAGTTCTACTGAAACTCCCAACATCCTTAAAACATCTAAAAAACCTGTTCTTGTAGGATTTATACCTACATTTTTTATCTCAATTTCAGAGTTTTCAAACATAAGTGCTGCACCTATAAAAAAGGCTGCTGATGAGAAATCTCCAGGTACAAAAAATTTTTGTGGAATAAGTTCAACAGGTCCTATGATGGAAACTTTTTTCCCATCTATTCTGATATCTGCTCCAAAGTCTTTTAACATTGTTTCAGTGTGATTTCTTGTTGTTTCTATCTCTGTATATGAAGTAATACCCTCAAGTTGAGCTCCTGCAAGGATAACTGCACTTTTTACCTGTGCACTACTAACGGTCGCCATTATATCTGAAGGATACATATTTGAAGGGCAGATTATCATTGGGAGGTATTTTTCCTTTCTCAGTACTATGCTGGCACCCATATCTGATAGCGGCTTTTTTACTCTATCCATTGGCCTTTTCCTGAGAGAATCATCTCCAGTTAACGAAAAATATCTTTTTTGTGGAGAAAATAAACCTGTCAAGAGCCTTGCAGTGGTTCCTGAGTTGTCACAATTTATTATGTTGTTTGCTTCTGTAAATCCTCTATAACCTTCTGATATAATGCGAAAGCCATTTTCAATTTTTTCAAACTCTACCCCCACAGCATTCATTGCATTCATCGTCGCTATTGTATCCCTCGACATAAGGGGATTGATAATTTCAGATACACCCTTTGCCATTGAGGAAAATATAAAACTTCTGTGGGTAATAGACTTATCAGCTGGAACTGTTGTCGATCCCTTCAAGGATACTATTTTTTCAAAGGAAACTGTCATTATAACCCCTTTCTAATATTACTTATTAGTTCGATTTTTTCAAAAAGCTTATTTTTATTCCCTTTTTGAATAGAGTTTTTCCACTCTTCCAGCAGATTGATATAACCATCTATCAAATCTATGATATTTGACTTATTGTCTATAAAAATGTTGGACCACATCGTTGGGTCACTTCCAGCTATTCTTGTAAAATCTTTAAATCCACCACCAGAATATTTTAGTGCTTCAGGGAAAGATCTATTTACAAATTCAACCAAAGAGAAGGCTGTGAGGTGCGGGAAGTGGCTTACAAGGGCAAAAATCTTGTCATGCGTCTCTGGATCCATATAGAAAACCTTCATACCTATATCTTCATGGAGCTTCTGTAACATATTGCTCAATGGAGTATCTTTTTCTGTCAATATATGTATGGCATCTTTAAAAATATCTTCATTGGAGTTTAAAAAGCCTGATTTCTCCTTTCCTGCTATGGGGTGCCCTCCACAAAAGTTTATATCAAAATCCTTTGCTAATTTTGTAATTGAGCTTTTTGTGCTGGAGGCATCTGTTATGGGTATTTTACAGTCAACATCCCCCAGATTTAGTATTATCTCTTTTGTAACATCTATGGGGGTTGCGATATATATCAGATCCAATTTTTCCTGCAGAAAATCCTCTATTCTGTTATGACACCTTTCAAAAATGCCGCTTTTAAGTGCATTTTCCAGTGTATCTTTGTTATCATCGAGGGCTATTATCCTGTTTCCTATAGATCTGAAGGCTTTTGCAAGGGATCCTCCTATGAGACCTATACCTATTATGCCTATCTGCAAAGAATTAGTCATTATTCCTCTATATGTTTTTCTAAAGTAGCTGCAATAATTTTTACCCTTTTCATCAAAAGATCAAATTCTTCAGGAACTATTGACTGGTCACCATCACTTAAAGCTTCTTCTGGGTTTGTGTGTACCTCCACCATTAATCCATCAGCTCCGGCAGCGATACCTGCCTGCGCCATGGGAAGTATACAGTCCCTTCTTCCTGTTCCATGGCTGGGATCAACAATAACCGGTAGGTGTGACATACTACGAATTACTGGTATGGCTGATAGATCCAGAATATTTCTTGTTTCGGTATCAAAGCTTCTTATCCCCCTCTCGCAGAGAATTATATCGTAGTTACCTTCTGATGCTATATATTCAGATGCCATCAAGAATTCCTTTATTGTGGAGCAGAGCCCACGTTTTAAAAGAACTGGTATTTTTGACTTTCCAACCTCTTTGAGAAGTTTGAAGTTTTGCATATTTCTTGCACCGATCTGTATTATATCGGTATATTTTGATATAACCTCTATGTCCCTTGGATCCATAAGCTCAGTAACAACAAGCATACCCCTTGAGTCTGCAGCTTCCCTCAAATACTTCAGCCCCTCTTCACCTAAACCCTGAAATGCGTATGGGGATGTTCTTGGTTTAAACGCACCACCCCTCAGTATTCTTGCACCTGCTTTATGGACTTTTTCTGCTATTTCAAAGAGCATCTCCCTCCCTTCAACAGAGCATGGACCAGCCATAATGGCAATATGTTTCCCACCTATTTTTACACCTTTTATATTTACAGTGGTTGGTTCCTTTTTAAAATCTTTACTTACAAGTTTGAAAGGTTTTAAAATTGGGACAACTTTTTCAACTGCAGGGAATGTTGATAGGGGCTTATCCCTTAACGCCCTTTCATCACCTATGGCTCCGATTATCTTCCTATTTCCCCACTCGGAAAGATGGGTTTTAAAACCATAATGCTCCAATCTATCTAAAAGGTGCTGTAATTCATGATCCTTTGCGTCAGGCTTTATAACAATTATCATAATTATCCTTTACTTAATATTTTTTTAAGCTTGTTTACAAATATCTGGTTTTCTTCCTGTGTACCTATTGAGACTCTTACATATTCTTTTAATGCAGGTCCTAAAAATCTAACAATTACACCTTCTTTTAGTAGATTATCAAAAACCTTTTTACCATCACCAACATTTACAAGTATGAAATTGGCCTGTGTTTCTATATAATCCAGACCAAGTTCTTTAAATGCTTTGTAAAGATATACTTTACCTTCTCTATTTACCTTGATGGATCTTCTTACAAATTCTTTATCTTCAATGGCTGCAATGGCTGCAATTTGGGCAACCATGTTTACATTAAAGGGTTGTCTTACCCTATTTAACATATCTATCCCTTCGATATTTCCCACAGCATAGCCAATTCTAAACCCGGCAAGCCCATAAGCCTTTGAGAATGTCCTCATTGTCATTACATTTGGGTATTTATCTATAAGCTTTAAACTATCTGGAAAATCGGCAGCATCTACATACTCTATATAAGCTTCATCCAGCATTACTATTGTTTCTTTTGGTACAAAATTAAGAAAATCTGTCAATTCATCACTATTGAAATATACCCCGGTTGGGTTATTTGGGTTTGCCAAAAATATTATCCTTGTGGTATCTTCAATGGCATCTTTTAATTTTTCAAAATCGACTTTAAACCTTTCTTTGGTTGGAATCCATTTACAGCTGTTCCCATTTGCCTGTGCAATGATCCCGTACACAGAAAATGATGGGGCATAGGACATAACATGTTCACCAGGTTTTACAAAAGTTCTTATTGCAAGCTCTATTATTTCATTTGATCCAGTTCCAAAAATTATTCTTGCAGGATCTACATTTAAAAAATGGCTAAGCTCCTGCCTTAAGTAAAATGCATCCCCTAATGGATAGCGGTTCATCTCATGAAGTGCTTCTGTTACTGCTTTTATAACTTTTTCTGACACTCCAAGAGGATTTTCATTTGAAGCAAGCTTTATTGCTTCTTTTATTCCAAGCTCTCTCTCCAGCTCTTTAATCGGTTTTCCCGGCTGGTATGGTATAAGACTGTTTATTTTTTCTCCAGCTAATTTTTTATAATCTATCATTTGACCCCCTTAGGATAAGAACCTAATATCTTCATAAAAGATACATTTTCTGAGAATTTTTCAAGAGATTTTTTTATCAGATCGTTTTTTACATGTCCATCTATATCAACGTAAAAAATATACTCCCATGCCTTAAGCTTCGAGGGTCTGGATTCTATTTTTGTCATATTGATCCCCTCTTCAGCAAAGGCTTTTAATGCATTAAAAAGTGATCCTGATCTGTGTGTAACTCCAAAAAGTATCGATGTTTTATCGTTGCCAGTCTCATCTGGCTCAAAATTACCGATTACGAGAAATCTTGTAAAATTATTTGACATATCTTCTATATTTCTGAAAATTATTTTCAGGTTATATTGTAGCTCTGCCATTTCTGAAGATATTGCTGCAATGGTTTCATCTTTAGATGCCATCTCAGCTGCCTTTGCAGTTGACTCCACTTCAACTACAGGAATGTTTGGTATATTATCTGCAATCCATTTTCTACATTGAGCTATCGCATGGGGATGGGAATAGATTACTTTGGCATCTTCTATCTTACCAGAAAGATTCATAAGATGGTGTGAAACTTCAAGGAATATTTCACCACATATCTTTAAGTTTGACTGACTAAACATGTCAAGTGTGTGATTTACAACACCTTCAAGGGAGTTTTCAATGGGGACAACGCCATAATCACACCTTCTTTTTTCTACATCTTCAAAGACTTCCGTTATACTTCTACATGGGACAGGTTTTGCTGACAAACCAAAATGTTTTATCGCTGCAAGGTTTGTAAATGTTCCCTGTGGACCAAGGTAAGCTACTTTTTGAACCTCTTCTAAGGAAAGGGAAGCAGAGATGATCTCCCTAAAAACGTTTCTTAATGCATCATTTGGGAAGGGGCCTTCATTTTTTGACTTTAGCCTTTCATAGATAGCTCTTTCCCTTGATGGTACGTATAGAGAAGCGTTTTGGGCTTTCTTTATATGGCCAATTTCTATGACAAATTTTGCCCTTTTGTTTAAAAGATCCAGTATCGTGTCATCTATTTCATCTATTTTTTTTCTCAGATTATCTAAACTTTCCATTGCTCCTTATAACAAAAAGTTAAAAAATATTCAACGTTTTTTTAATTTTTTCTAAATTGTAATGGGATTAATAAAAAATTGAGGAGGATGAAAATAAATAACTATTGAAATTTAACCTAAATAAGAGTTATAATAATACTTGCGAAATAAAACTTTAGAGGTGTACATGCTCAAAAAATATCTTTTGTCCCCCGGACCTACTCCGGTTCCCGAGAGAGTTTTGTTAGATATGGCTATGCCGATAATTCATCATAGAACGTCAGAATTCTCTAAGATATTCTCTGATGTAAGAGAGGGTTTGAAACCTATATTTGGTACAAAACAGGATGTTTTGATGCTTGCTGGTAGTGGTACTGCTGCAATGGAGGCATCAATAATAAATACCTTAAACCCTGGAGATAAGGTATTGGTTATAAATGCTGGCAAATTTGGTAAAAGATGGGCAGAGATCTCTAATGCCTACGGTCTTGATGTATTAACAATCGATTTAGAGTGGGGCAGATCAGTAAAACCTGAGCAGGTTGAAGCAAAATTAATTGCCCACCCTGAAATAAAAGCAGTATTGATGCAGGCAAGTGAGACTTCAACTACTGCATACCATCCTGTAGAAGAGATAGGTAAGATTATCTCCTTCAGAGAGGA
>JAIWOA010000031.1 GCA_020217115.1 Calditerrivibrio sp.
TACACTTTTTATTGTTGATGGTATAACATCTGTTGGTGTTTACGAAACTAAAATGGATGAATGGGGAATTGATATTCTTATAACTGGTTCACAAAAAGCATTTATGTTACCCCCAGGGCTTGCCCTTATAGCCCTTTCTGATAAAGCATGGCGTTTTGCTGAGTCATCCAAGATCCCAAAGTTTTACCTCAATCTAAAAAAAGAGAGAAAATCTCAGGAGGAAAACACTACTTCATGGACACCTGCAGTCAGTCTTATAATAGGGATGAAGTCTGTATTAGACATTATGGCTAAAGAGGGTCTGGAAAATGTTTATAAAAGGCATAGTCTTTGTGCAGAGGCTACAAGAAATGGGTTAAAAGCCATGGGATTTGAGTTACTTGCTAAAGATATCCCTTCAAATTCTGCTACTGGTATTTTATTGCCAGATGGTTTTGATGGTGGTAAATTTGTCAAAGCCATGAGGGAAAAAGCTGGACTTACCTTTGCAGGTGGACAGGATCATTTAAAGGGGAAAATTTTGAGGGTTTCCCATTTAGGTTATCACGATTTTTTTGACACCATAATTGCTCTTAGTGCCCTTGAAATGGGTTTTAGTCAGTTTGGCCTCAAAATAGAGCTTGGTTCTGCTGTAAGGGCTGCAGAAGAGATTTTTAAATCTAATTTGGGATTATAGATGACTAATCTATCAGCCATTGAGAGAGCAAAAATGATGAATGCAATAATAGGTAAGATTTCTGATATAATATCTTTGTATGGATACTCTGAGATATTCTTGCCTATCTATGAATATTATGATGTCCTTGCTGATAAGACATTTAATTTTAACGATGAAAAGATTATACGATTTATAGACAGAAATACTGGGAAGTCACTTGTTTTAAGACCAGACTTCACCCCGCAGGTGTGTAGAATTGTGGCAAACTATCTTTCAGATATGCCTTTGCCTATCAGACTTTCTTATAGTGGAAGGATTTTTAGAAATGTTGGTGCACATAAGGGTATAAAATCTGAAAAATACCAGATTGGATGTGAGCTTTTTGGTAGTGATGAATACTATGGTGATCTTGAGCTACTTTTGATATCCAGAAGGGTTTTAAATGATCTTGGGATAGAGGATTACAGAATTATTGTGGGAGATAAAAAGTTTATCTCTATGCTATCGGAATTTGTAAATATGGAAAACTTTATCAAGATGCTGGAAACAAAGAGCGTTTCTGCTATAGAATATTTTTTGTCTAATGTAAAATTGGATGACAGGATACTTGGACTTTTAAAATTTTTGCCAGATGCTTTTGGTGGTAGGGATATACTTGATAAAATTGAGGAGTTGTCTGAATTTTCTCCCATACTTACTGAAAGAATAAGGTATATAAAATCTCTGATAGGAAAATTTCAAGAATTGGGTGGAGATATTGACAGGGTTGTTTTTGATATTGGTGAAACCAGAGGGTTGAATTACTATACAGGTGTAAATATCGATATAGTTTCCCGCAAAGATGGCTCATCCTTAGGTGGAGGAGGACGTTACGATACCCTTATGGAAAAATTTGGTTATGGTATTTCTGCTTCAGGTATTGCCTTCAATATTGAAGAGATCCTTAGGTTTTCCAATCTGGCATATGATGAAAAAAAGAGTTCTGTGCTAAATATTAGCAGTATAGAGGAAGCAGAGAAGCTCAGGGATAATGGTAAAGAAGTTTTTTTATTAAGTAAACATATAAAATCGTAAAGGAGTATTTTTATGAGCTGTGTAGTTGTAATAGGAGCCCAGTGGGGTGACGAAGGAAAAGGAAAAGTTGTAGACATTTACACAAAGCAGGCTGATGTTGTCGTTAGGTATTCTGGTGGGCATAATGCTGGTCATACTGTTGTAATAAATGGTGAAAAATATGTTCTCCATCTTGTGCCTTCAGGAATCATGCATAAAGAGAAATACAATATAATAGCAAATGGTGTAGTTATAGATCCATCTGCTTTAATAGAGGAGATGGAAGATCTTAAAACAAAAGGTATAAATTTTACAGGTAGGTTATTTATAAGTAAAAGGGCTCATCTAATAATGCCTTATCATAAAATATTTGATAAGTTTAGTGAAAATAAGAAGGGCAGTAAAAAGATAGGTACTACTGGGAGGGGTATAGGTCCATGTTACGCTGATAAGGCAGCTAGAGTTGGTATTAGAGTATGTGATCTTTACGATGACGAAGTTTTAAAGGAAAAGATTTTTCAAAATGTAGAAGAGGTAAATGCAATAGCAAAAAATGTTCACAATATAGAAACACTTGATCCTCAACAGATCTATGACGATTACCGTAAGTATGCTGATATTTTGTCTCCATTTATTTCTGAAACATCATATTTAATAAACAGGCTTGCCAATGAGGGGAAAAAGATCATGATGGAGGGTGCCCAGGGAACTTTACTTGATGTAGATCACGGTACATTCCCTTATGTTACCTCCAGTAATCCAACTACGGGTGGTGCATTCACAGGTACAGGATTGTCTCCAAAATTTCTTACAAATGTTGTTGCTGTTACAAAGGCTTATACTACAAGAGTAGGCAGCGGTCCATTTCCTACAGAATTGCTTGATGATCTTGGGGAGAAAATTAGAAAAATTGGGAACGAATATGGTGCTACCACAGGTAGACCAAGAAGATGTGGTTGGCTTGATCTTGTTGCTATGAAATATTCGAAAATGCTTAATGGTATAGATTATATAGCTCTTACCAAACTTGATGTTTTAAGTGGTCTGGATAAAGTTAAGGTTTGTGTAGGGTATGAATACAATGGGAAGATACTCGAAACATTTCCACCTGAAATAAAAATATTGGAAAACTGCCATCCAGTTTATCGTGAGTTTGATGGTTGGAAGGAGGATATATCTAAAGTTAAGGTTTATGATGATCTTCCCCAAAATGCAAAAAAATATCTGGATTTTATAAAGGAATACCTTGGAGTTAAATATGCTCTCGTGTCTGTGGGCACTGATAGAACTGAAACAATTAACTTAAATGAGGTTTTTTAAAAAAAACAAAGAAACTTGAATTTTTTTGTTGACATAAAGGAATTGTTTTGCTATAAAGCTCTTCCTGCTGGTCGACAAGGTCAGTATGATAGGTTGAGCCGTTAGCTCAGTAGGTAGAGCAACTGCCTTTTAAGCAGTGGGTCGTAGGTTCGAATCCTACACGGCTCATTACGAGTCCTCATCGTCTAGCCTGGCCTAGGACACCGGCCTTTCACGTCGGCAACAGGGGTTCGAATCCCCTTGGGGACGCTTTATAAAAAAAACGGGCGGTTAGCTCAGCTGGGAGAGCATCGGCCTTACAAGCCGAGGGTCGTAGGTTCGATCCCTGCACCGCCCATACAACTGGGGGCGTAGTTCAGTTGGTTAGAACGCTGGCCTGTCACGTCAGAGGTCGCGAGTTCGAGTCTCGTCGTCCCCGTAATATAAAAGCCGCTTTTAGCGGCTTTTTTTATATCAAAGGATGTTTATGAAGATATTATCACAGAATAGAAAAGCTTACCATGACTATGAAATAGAAGAGACTTATGAAGCAGGTATAGTTTTGACAGGTACCGAGGTCAAGTCTTGTAAAAATGGTCAGGTAAACTTAAAAGATTCCCATATAAGGATTTCAAATGGTGAGGCTTTCCTATTGAATGCCCACATATCTCCCTACGAACAGGGGAATTACACAAATCATGAACCTACAAGAACCAGAAAACTTTTGTTACATAAACGTGAGATTAACAAGCTTGCTGGTAAATCTCAGGAAAAGGGGCTTGCACTTATACCCCTTAAAATTTACTTAGTAAAAAACAGAATAAAAGTTGAAATAGCCCTGGCTAAGGGGAGAAAATCCCACGATAAAAGGGATGAAATAAGAAAAAAAGATATGGAAAAAGAGTTCTCAAGGGATTTTAAAAATAGTTTTAAGATCAGATAGTTTTAGTTACATTTTTTAATATATAAAATATCGATACAGATACAAAAGCACACATACCAAGGCTTCCTCCAACTCCTTTAAAGTAGCTATAGAAATTTATGTAACATATTGAACTGATTATCCCTATAAGGAGTATATCTTTTATCTGATTTATGATATTCTCAGAACTCATCCCTATAAATGCTGATACTACAAATATATTTGCATAATCTGTTTGTAAATTTATATAGTTTTCCGATATTCCTGCAAGAATCATGGTAAGTGATGCTCCCCCGACTGGACCTAATGAGAATCTTCTTACAAAAAATATTGTTGCAGATATTCCGATGGAGAAAATTAAATAGTATTTAAAAAAATATAACATATCGTAGTAATCCTGTCAGAAAAATCGTTATTAAGACAGCTGAAAAAGCTATCGCTCCAAGTTTTCCACCAAAGCCTAAAAAATGATTTTTTAGGAAGATATATATGATTCCAGATATAAATGATGATATAACCAGTTCATAATAATTTTTCATGTAAAAGCTACCTGTCATCCCTACAAAGGAACCGCAAAATACAGAAAATTGTATAAAAAATAGCTTTTTATTTGACATAGAAATGAGGTAACCTATAAATCCAACAATACCTGATGCAGTTATTGCACCTATATGCCGGGATAAAAAAAATGTTAACATCGCCCCAGATATTATAGATAGAATTTCGTAACCATTTAATATATTTAAAGTAGTTTTTGTATCATTATTCTTTTTTAAATAAAAATAGAGGGATAAAATAAATATGATTAGATAAGATATCCCTATAGTGTTTATTTGAGATTTCAACTGTGGCAATGTCACAAAAATTATTCCAAAAAATATTATAATATAAACCATAGTTTTTTAGTTAAAAACTCCCGAATTTTCAATGTTATTTAACAAAATAATGGGGAGATAATTTTACATCATAGGATCAATCTCCCACATTCTGATAATGATTTCATATTAGCCAAATGTCAATTGTAAAAGTTCATTATAATCCTAACATCTATTCAAATATCATGGTATTGAAGAGGGATAAAATTAATCTTGACTTTTATGAAATTAACTCTATTCTAAAGTATGCTAATCTATACATGGAGGTTTTTATGTTTGGACTTGGGACTCAAGAAATTATTTTGATATTAGTGATAGCAGTTGTGATTTTTGGTGTGGGGAAGCTTCCACAGATCGGTGACAGTATGGGTAAAGCTATCAGGAATTTTAAAAATGCTGCAAAGGACGATGATGCAATAGATATTACTCCCAAAAAAGATGGAGAAGATAAGGATTCCCAGAATAAAAATAGTTAGATCAAGATGGGGGATATACAATCCCCTTCTAAAGTTGTTTTTGTTGTTGATTATTTCCTTATCTGTTACATCAGTTAAAGATTTTTTCCATCTTTTTTTATATCTTCTCATGCTTTTGAGTTTTATCTTTATTTATGGGTTGAAATTTTCGGAGCTTGTCAATAAGATTAGGTACATCTATTTTCTTATCTTTATTATTTTATCTTATTTTATAGTTCTATTGCTTAAAACAGAAAATATCAGATATGCTATTCTTGAGACATTTCATAAGATGTCGGTATTGCTTATAATTTTTGGTTATTCCTTTATTTTTGTAATAACTACAAAGAAATTAGATCTGGCAAGGGTTTCAAGCTTGCTATTATACCCTTTTAGATTATTTATTCCACCCTCTACAATTTTTATCATACAATACCAGACTATCAAATTAGTTCCCTTAATATTTGCATTGGTGTCAGAAGAGATGAAGTTGCACTTTTCTTTGTACAAAAACAGATTAAAAGGTTTTTTAATGGTTTTTGAACCGATTGCCAATGTCTTCTATAACATTTTGAATGGGAAAACTCCCTGTAACACAATTTCAACTGAAAGATCGATTTTATTGTACAGAATTAAAAGACCTACAGTGTATGAACTGTTTATATCTATTTTTATATCAGGGGTATCTTTTGCTATCATATATTTATAACAAAAAGTGTACTGTAGAATATGATGGAACAGATTTCCATGGGTGGCAGAACCAAAAAAATCTTACGACGGTTCAATCTGAAATTGAAAATGCTTTACTAAAAATTTATAAAAAAAAGGTTAACATAATAGGTTCAGGTAGAACTGATGCTGGTGTTCATGCAATTGGTCAGGTATTTAATTTTAGATCTGAAAAGGATATCCCTTCAATATCTCTAAAATTGGGTCTAAACAGTTTATTACCCAGAAGTATAGTTATTAAAGATGTTGAGGATGTGGAGGCAGGTTTCCACGCCCAGCTGTCTGCTAAAAGCAAAACATACATTTATAAAATTCTCAATTCTGATACACCATCTGCACTTTTGAGAAACAGGGTATGGTGGATAAGAAATAAGATTGATATAGATCTTTTTAAAAAGATATTTAAAAGATTTGAAGGGGAAAAGGATTTTAGTGCAATGTGTACGATGAGAAGTCTTAAGGAAAATTCTGTTCGCATTGTTAATTTTATAGATATTAACTTAGATGGAGATATTATAGAAATTCAGATAAATGCCAATGGGTTTCTGCATAATATGGTTCGAAATATTGTAGGTACATCTTTTTTTATATTGAGGAAAGAGCTGCCAGTGAATATTGTAGATGAAATACTTGAAAGTAAAGATAGAAAAAGGGGTGGTCCAACTGCACCACCCCACGGGTTATACCTTAAAGAAGTTTTTTATTAAATCTGTTTTTTTAGAAAATTGAGAACATCTTCGTAGTCTGGCTCTGAAGTAATCTCTGGTACAAGCTGTATGTAGGCTATTTTACCATCTTTATCCACTATAAATATTGCTCTTGCAAGAAGGCCAAACAGAGGTCCTTCATCTATTAATATACCATAGGATATACCAAATCTCTTAGTTCTAAAGTCTGAACCTACAGAGATATTTACACCTTCTGTTGTACAAAATCTTTTCGATGCGAAGGGGAGATCCATAGAAACAATTGTAGTATCTACATTGTCAAGTTTGGCAACTGCCTCGTTGAACCTTCTTGCTTCTGTTGCACATACAGGGGTATCGAGGGATGGAACTGCTATGATCAATTGCAACTGATCCTTTTTGCCACCTACTGTTTTTTCGGATAGGTCTGATAGAACAACATTTACCTCAGGGGCAAAATCTCCAATCCTTAAATCATCCCCAGTTATCTTTACATCATTACCTTTTAATTTTACTGTAGCCATAAACTCTCCTGATCTTTTATTTTTTATGAGCTACTTTAATTATAACTATGGTAAAAAATAATTCAATACAAAAATCTAATTTTTGTTAAAATGTGGTCCACCCCCAATTCTTTTGCCATGTCCTAAATGCTCATGTCTATGGGGATGATTTTGTTCATGATCATGGTCATGACTACTACATGAAGAGACAGACATCTCTTTTAACTCCCCTGATTTAAATTTTGCAAGATTAGAAGAGATATTCCCACGTTCACTTTGATAGACCTTTATGCCAAGACTATTGAGTCTACTAAGTGCTCCTCCACCTATGCCACCGACGACTACTGCATCGATCTTTTGATTTGCAAGTGCAATTGCAGGATTGCAAGAACCATGGATATGGTTTGCATTCATATTTTCTGTTACAAAACAGGAATCTGTTTCTGTGTCTACTACCAAAAATTTTGAAGCCGAACCGAAGTGTCCATACACAGGACCTTCTAAACCTTTCTCATGATTCACTGGAAAACATACTCTCATTTAATTCCTCCTTTTGTTCTCTATCTGAGATTATTATTGCCATATTTTCTGTTAACGCTTTAACTAATTTCTTTCTTCCACTATAAAGAAGCCTTTGAACCGTTCCCCTTGATATACCCATCCTCTCTCCTGCTTCAGATTGGCTTAGATCTTCTAAATCACATAACTTCATACTTTCCAATTCATCGTGGTATAAAAACTCAATGTTTGATGCTTTAATGGGGACACCTGCAGGTTTAAATAACCTTTGTCCATTCATCATACTGCATCTTCTAAATTTCCTTTTTCTTGGCATTGATAACCTCTATAATGTGCATATGCACAAATATAAGACGATAAAATATTTTGTCAAGATATTTTTATTGATAAAATGATAAATTAGGGATATAACCACATTTAATTGTTCTATTATAAAAATAGATTGAAAAGGAGAGAAGATGAAGAAACTTGTTTTGAGTTTTATGGCAGTTTTTTTTGCTATTGGTGTGATGGCAGCTGATTACAATTATTCACTGTCGCCGTATCTTGGCTATCACTTTTTTAGTGATGAAAGGGACATGAAGGATAAACCTGAGATAGGGTTAAAGGTAGAAAGATTTTTAAATGAAAATCTTGGTTTTGAGATAGGTTTGGGATATGTCCCTACGAAAAAAGATTCAGATGGTAGTAATAATGATATGCTTCAGCATCACATACATTTAAAATATTATTTAATGGAAATGAATAAACTTAAACCATATGTTGCTGGTGGTTTGGGTGGAGATCTTACAAGGGGGATGAATATTGGACCTTCTTTAGCTATTGGTGCTCGATATGATATTAAAGAAAATATGGGTGTATTTGGTGAATTAAGAGATAATTTTCTATTTGGTGATGGCAATGATGTTATAGCTATGGTTGGTTTAAGTTTTTATATAGGTAAAAAGACAAAACCTATCCTTGATTCTGATGGTGATGGTGTAAACGATAATTTAGATAAATGTCCCAATACTCCAAAGGGGGTAAAGGTTGATAGTGAAGGTTGCCCCCTTGACTCAGACAAGGATGGTGTATATGACTATCTTGACAAATGTCCCGGAACACCAAATGGTGTAAAGGTAGACAAAGATGGTTGCCCCCTTGACTCAGACAAGGATGGTGTATACGACTATCTTGACAAATGCCCCGGAACACCAGAGGGTGTAAAGGTAGATAAAGATGGTTGTCCCCTTGACTCAGACAAGGATGGTGTATACGACTATCTTGACAAATGTCCCGGAACACCAAATGGTGTAAAGGTAGACAAAGATGGTTGTCCCCTTGACTCAGACAAGGATGGTGTATTTGATGGACTTGATAAGTGTCCTGGCACTCCTAAAGGTTCTATAGTAGACAAGGATGGTTGTGAATTGTCCATAAGTCTTTTGATCCATTTTGATACCAATAAAGCTGTTGTAAAAGAGGAATACTATGATGAAATAGAGAAAGTTGCTAACTTTATGAAAAATCATCCTGATATTAAAATAGAAATAGCTGGACATACAGATAGCAGGGGAGATAGGAATAAAAACATAGAACTTTCTCAATCAAGAGCAGAGGCAGTTATGGAGGTTTTGATAACAAAATTTGGTATTGAAAAATCAAAAATAAGTGCCAAAGGCTACGGTCCTGACAAACCAGTTGATACAAATGAGACTGAAGAGGGAAGAAGCAAAAACAGGAGAGTTGAGGCTGTTATCATAAAGTAGATTATAAAATATGTTAGATTAACCGTATCCCACATGACTCTGTGGGGTACGGTTTTTTATCTCTGGAGGTTTTTATGCTGAGTGAATTTAAAAAGTTTATATTGAAGGGTAATGTAATAGATCTTGCAGTTGCTGTCATAATAGGTGGAGCATTTAATCAGATTGTGAATTCAATGGTTGCAGATGTGATTACACCAATAATAGGTATAATGGGTGGCTCTCCAGATTTCTCCTCTATTAAATTGGGGCCTATTTCCATAGGTAAATTTATAAATGCTGTGTTAAATTTCATAATAGTTGCTGCGGTTATATTCTTCGGTATTATCAAACCTATGAAGAAGTTACAAGAATTATCAGCTAAGAAGGAAGAGAAAACTGCCACACCACAGCCAGCTACTCCTGAGGATGTTTTGCTCTTGAGGGAGATATTGGATGAGCTTAAAAAGAGGTAAATTTTAGAGATTTAAAAATAGGTGGTTTAACCAAAAATATCTTTTGGCACCACCTATTATTTTTATTTCAAAAAAAAGTGATTTAGGGGACCATGACCTTTACCTATATTCATATCCTTCCCACTTAATATTGCATTATAAACATACCCCTTGGCTTTTCTCACAGATTCAGACAGTGTGTCACCTTTAGCTATATTTGCTGCTATTGTGGAAGCCATTGTACACCCTGTACCATGTGTATTTTTTGTATTTATCCTTTGCATGTAAAAAATATCAAAATTTTTACCATCATATAGCACATCATAGGTAAGTTCGCCATCTAAATGCCCACCTTTCAATAGAACATTTCTTGAACCAAGTTTTTTTAATTTCTTGCAGGCTACTTTCATATCGTCAATATTTTCAATTTTATCAATATCTACAAGTACTTTTGCTTCTTCAATGTTAGGAGTTATAAGGTATGCAATGGGGACTAAAAGATTTTTTAATTTATCTATTGCATTGTCTTGAAGTAATTTACTTCCACCTTTAGCAACCATCACAGGGTCAACGATCAATCTTTTAACATTGTATTTTCTCATTCTATCTGCAACTACACCAATAATTTCTTCATTGGAAAGCATACCTATTTTTACTGCTGAGATATCAAAATCGTTGAAAACTGTGTCTATCTGACTAAAAATTATAGATAAGGGCAGATCAAAAATATCGGTTACTCCCATGGTATTTTGTGCAGTAATGGATGTAATGACTGAGATTCCATAGACACCGTTGGCAGCCATAGCCTTTAAATCTGCTTGAATTCCTGCACCGGCTCCGCTATCTGAACCTGCAATAGTTAAAACCTGTTTCATACAAATCTCCTATATTGTTAATTTGAACTATATTGGTTTAGCGAGCTGACAATAGTTATATTATTCTCTCCCAGTATATCGTTTAATTGACTTAAAAGAGCAAAGCCCGGTTTTACTTTATATTTTTCACCAGCTTTAATCTCTGCAGAAAACTTTCCAGGATCATTGATAATAAATTTTACCCATGCATTCCCTTTATAGCTTTCAATTAAACTATGTATCCTATCTATATTATTTTCCGTAAATCCAATGAGATTTATGTTGATAGTAATCCCTTCTATAAGATTCTCCATAGCTTCGTTGGGTTCGAATAATTCATTTACAGTTACAGATTTTCTTTCGCCATTTGAACTATATCTGCCTTTAACTATAATTATTCTATCTTCCTCTAAAATATTTGCATACTCTTTGTAGAGAGATGGAAACAGTACAATATCAAAACTACCTTCCAGATCCTCTATGGTTACAAAGGCCATCTTCTCTCCATTTTTTGTAGAGTGGTTTTTAATACTTTTTATTATTCCACCCACAACTACATCAAAATCTTCCTTTGCAGATTCGAGGTCTGAGGAAGATACTGTAAGGGATGAAAGTATATTACTGTATGATGATAGTGGATGGTTTGAGAGATAAAATCCCAGAAGCTCTTTCTCCATTTTCAAAAGTTCATGTTCAGAATACTCATCATCATTTTCTAAATAAAACTCCTCTTCATTGGAACCTAGAAGTTCATCAATGGTCATTATCCCCATTTCCCTATTCTTTTGCTTCGATTGTCCATATTCTATGACATTGTCGATAATATTAACAAGATTCTTTCTCCCCTTTTTAAATTCATCAAAAACCCCTGCTTTTATTAGTGATTCTAAAACTTTTCTGTTTACAAGCCTTAAATCTACTCTGCTGCAAAAATCATAAATACTTTTAAATATACCTTCTTCTCTGGCCTTTAGAATGGAATCTATGGCTGCAAAACCAACATTTTTAATTGCTCCAAGACCAAATCTTATGGAGGATTCATCTATTGTAAAATCCTTATTGCTTTCATTTATTGAAGGGGGTAAAACCTTTATCCCCATTTTTTTGCATTCCTCTATGAAAACAACTATTTTATCCCCTTTATCAAGTTCTGAAGATAAAAGCTGTGACATATACTCTACCGGGAAATGTGCCTTTAAATAGGCTGTTTGGTATGATATCATGGCATAAGCTGCTGAATGGCTTTTGTTAAAACCGTAGTCTGCGAATTTCTCCATCAGATTAAATATCTCTTCAGCTATCCTTATGTCGAAGCCTCTCTTTTGGGCACCTTCTATATTCAGTTCTTTACTCCCATAGAGAAATATCTCTTTCTGTTTTTTCATCTCCTCAGGTTTTTTCTTCCCCATAGCCCTTCTCAATAGGTCTGCACTTCCAAGACTATAACCTGCAATTACCTGGGCAATTTGCATAACCTGTTCCTGATAAACTAAAATACCATATGTGTCTTCAAGTATCGGTTCAAGTTCTGGTAAAAGGTAGGTAACCTTCTGCTCACCATGTTTTCTTTTCACAAAGTCATCAAGCATTCCACTGCCCATTGGCCCGGGTCTATATAGGGCAACTAATGCAATTATATCTTCAAATTTATTCGGTTTTAGTTTTTTTAGAAGTGCTTTCATCCCCGCACTTTCAAGCTGGAAAACACCGCTTGTTTCTCCACTTGACAGTAGTTCATAGGTTTTTTTATCATTTAAAGGGAGATTTGTTAAATCAAAATCATTATTGTACCTTTTTTTTATCAATTTTACAGTTGCATCTATTACAGTTAAGTTCTTTAAACCGAGGAAATCAAATTTTACTAACCCAACTTCTTCAATGGTATTTTTTTCAAATTGGGTTAGAATCTCTTTTTCTTGACCTATACAAAGGGGGACATATTCAATTAATGGACGGTCAGCTATAACTATTCCTGCTGCATGCATACCTGTTTGTCTGAGCAATCCCTCCAATTTCATTGCATTTGTCAGGAGATCCTCCCCTTTTTCTATCTGTTTTATATTCTTTTCTAAATCCCTATCTTCCCTAAGAGCTCTTTCCAATGTCATACCGGGGTTTTCTGGTATCATTTTTGCAACTTTATCAGCAACTTTTAAAGGTATTTCCAAAACTCTTGCCACGTCTCTGATGACACCCCTTGCCAGAAGCTGACCAAAGGTAACTATTTGTGCGACTTTGTCACTTCCATATTTATTGATGACGTATTTTATTACATCATCCCTTTTATTTTTACAAAAATCTATATCAAAGTCTGGCATACTTTTTCTTTCAGGGTTTAAAAATCGCTCAAAAAGAAGGTTAAATTTTATTGGATCTATGTCTGTAATTCCAAGAGCATATGCCACTAATGAACCAGCTCCAGATCCCCTTCCTGGACCTACCGGGATGTCATGTTCCCTTGCATAATTTATAAAATCCCATACTATTAAATAGTATCCTGCATAATTCTTTTCTATAATTATTTTTAACTCAAAGTTGAGTCGTTCGTTATATTTCTTGTGTTCTGATGCGGGTATTTTTACCAACCTTTTGTGCAAACCCTCCCTTGCAAGATGCTCAAAGTATGTTTCAACGGTGTAATTCTCAGGAACTTTGTATGCTGGTAGGTGTGTTTTCCCCAATTCTATATTTACATTACACATCTCAGCTATTTTCAGTGTATTCGTACATGCCTCAGGTATTTCTGAAAAATCCTCCCACATCTCCTGTGGAGATTTTACATACAGTTGATCTGAATGAAATTCTAATTTATCCCTATTGGAAAGTGTTGTCTGCATCTGGATGCACATGAGTATCTGATGAGCAATATGGTCACCTTTGTCAAGATAGTGACAGTCATTTGTGGCAACCAATGGAATCCCTGATTTTTTAGATATTTTTATCAGTTCACTATTTACTTTTTTTTGTTCAGGGATACCATTTTCCTGTATCTCAAGATAAAAATTGTTTTTACCAAGGATATCTTCATATTCCTTTGCCGCCCTCATTGCACCTTCCAGATCATCCTTCAGTATGTATCTTGGTACTTCTCCAGCCATACATGCTGACAGACCTATAAGCCCCTCTGAATGTTTTGATAGTAACTCTTTATCAATCCTTGGTTTGTAATAAAAACCTTCAATTTGTGCCATACTTACAAGGTATTGTAAATTACTTAAACCTTTGTTATTTTTGGCAAGAAGAATCAGGTGATAGTTTTTATCCTCACCTTTTTCATAGTTTCTATTTCTGCGGTCGTCTGGGGCTACATATACTTCACAACCTATTATCGGCTTAATTTTATTTGCAATCGATTTTTTGTAAAAGTCTATTACACCGTACATGGTTCCATGGTCTGTAACAGCAACAGCTCTGGATCCAAATTTATTAAGTTTATCAATTAGTTTATTAAGCTGTATGGCCCCATCAAGGAGTGAGTATTGGCTATGAAGATGGAGATGAACAAATTCTCTGTTTGGCATTCAAGTTACTCCGATTTTTTGTTGATATCTATGTTTATGCTATCAAATTCTATGAATTTCAGACTCATCAGCATTTTTTTTAAAATTTCCCCTTTTTGTTCATCGATTCCAGTGATCTTGATATTTATATTGTTTGGTTTTATAATCTTTTCAATAAATGATACAATTGATTCAAAATCGTTAATATCAAAGATAACTGGATTAGTTTTACATCCAGATTTAGCTAATCTGCTATTAATTTCTTCTAAATTAGCATTTGTGGCTATACCAACAAGGTGTGGATTATCAAACATAACAGGTTGGTTACCATTTTCTATACGATATACTTCTATCTTAGGAACGTTGCTCTTTTTATAACCTTCTGTTATTATTATATCTACATCTGAAAAATATCTCACAATTATCTCTTCAATTGTTAATTCTAAATTTTCATGGGATTTAACAAAAGCGATCTTTTCGGAGGATGAAATGGTGGAGATTAAAGCTCCTGCATCTTTAAACCTGTAAGAGTCTTTGCCCGGCTTATCTATTTCAAATCTGTGTGCATCATGTTTTATTGCACCAACTTTATAGCCATCTTCGGTTAGTTTCTTTATAACTTTTTCAATTAGTGTAGTCTTCCCACTTCCAGAACTACCCACAAAGGATATAACAGATTTATACATAAAACCCTTCTTATTTTCAAAAATATTGTCAAATTTTATAACACACAGAGAGTATATTTTCAATAAAGAATTGCAATAAATTAGTCCGTATTCATCTATTTAAAAAAGTTGCCAACCTTCCATTACTTCAATGGCCATCTTGTAGTTTGAATCTTTTATATATTTTTCGAATAATTTTATGTCTACTTTGCTCACTTTATCTCCTAAAAAATTGATAAAATCCTTCATTAAATTTTCATCTATGGTATCTGAATTTTTTATTAATTTTAATACCCTATTGTATGGATCTAAATCAGTGGGATCTGTTTTTTCGTTATTAATATTGTTATACCTTTCAATAAGAATATCTATTTCCGTTAAAATCTCTTTTATA